>JBAPYC010001174.1:0-7157 GCA_049284535.1 Streptosporangiaceae bacterium | reverse complement strand
TCCCCAGTGACCGCATCCGCTGCGCAGGCCTCCCCGGTGACGGCCTCCCCGGTGACGGCCTCCCCGGTGACGGCTTCCCCCGTGGCCGCACCCCCGCCGGCTCCTGCCAGCGCGACCGCTGCCGACCAGCCGCCCTCCAAAGCAGAAATTCGCCAGGCCACGCGGACCCGCTTCGATCCGGAGTCGCTGGTCACGTCCCGGAGCGCCCCTATCGTCCCCGGCCCGCGCGCGCTGCTGGAGTTCATGCACCCGGCCTGCGCCATTGTCGGTCTCGGGTTCTGGCTGGGCTTCACGCTGGTGCACCCCAGGTTCCTGGGCTGGATTGCGGTCGGCCTGATCACGGTCACCGCCTGCCTCGGCCTGGTCTGGTTCGCGACCAACAACCGCGCTGCGCGCCGTCAGCAGCGCCACACCGGCGCCCGCGACACCGACGAACCGGCCCCCTCGTTCAATGGCCGCCTGGTCGCCGTGCACGGCGCAGCTGCCACGATCACGTTCGTGCTAGCCGTCCTTAGCGTGCTGGTTCTGAAGGGCTGATGCGGCCAGCGCAGAAGGAGCCAACGTTGAAGTGGCCAGTGCACCGGCCGCTCGAACGGATAGGGGAGACGAGTCGCCATCGAGCATCGGGTGGGAGCGTAGTGGTTGAAGTCGCTCGATGGCTCGGCATGCGGTGCACTGACCATTACCCAGGACAACGGTCCCCAGATACCTCCCGGCTCAATGACGCAGCCCTGCGTAAGCACTTGGTAACAAATTCTCCGAGACGGTCTGGATCAGAACGGGCCATCCAGACCGTTAAACCGATGACTGCCAGGACTAAACCGATGATTGCCAGGACGGAGAAGGAACCCGGATGTGAATGATGCAGGCCCGGCCCCCGCGGCCGGGGGTGACACGCCCGGTACCCCGGACACGCCCGGAACCCCGAAGGCGCGCGGCACCCTGAGCCGCCGCCAGGCCCTCACCGCCCTCGGTGTCGTGACCGGCGCCCTGGCCGCCGAGCAGGCCCTGGTCGCCGACGATGTCCCCACCCGCACCGGCCCGGCGCCAATTTCGTTCGCGGCCGCGCCGTATCCCGGAGGCTACGCCCCCGACGGCGCCGCGGGCCGGACGGGCGCCCTGCCGCTGGGTGACGTGCGGCTGCTCGACAGCCCGTTCCGGGCCAACCAGGCCCGCAACACCGCCTACCTGCTGTTTCTTGATCCCGAACGCATGCTCCGCTCCTTCCGGCTCAACTACGGCCAGCGGCCGACCGCCGAACCCCTCGGCGGCTGGGAGAAGCCGGCGTCCCAGATCCGCGGTCACACCACCGGCCACCTGCTGTCTGGCCTAGCCCTGACCTATGCCAACACAGGTAACGACGCCGCCCGCGAACGCGGCCGCTACCTGGTCACCCAGCTGGCCGCGCTGCAGCAACGGGCGACCGCCGCGGGTTTCCATCGCGGCTACCTGTCCGCGTTCCCCGAGGGCTACTTCGGCTGGCTGGAGCAGGGCAAGTCAGTCTGGTCGCCGTACTACATGATCCACAAATACCTGGCCGGCCTGATCGACCAGTACCAGCTGGCCGGCGACGGACTGGCGCTCGACGTCGCTACCCGGCTGGCCGACTGGGTGGACTGGCGTACCGGCCGGCTGTCCTATGACGAGATGCAGATGGTCCTGCAGACCGAGTTCGGCGGCCTGCCCGAAGCCCTGGCCAACCTCTACACGATCACCGGCGCCGAACGTTACCTGGCCACCGCCCAGCGGTTCTACCACGCGGCCGTGCTCGACCCGCTGGCCGACGGGATGGACGCCCTGCCCGGGCTGCAGGCCAACGTGACCGCGCCCAAGATCGTCGCCTGCGTGCGCATGTGGGAGGAGACCGGCAGCACCCGGTACCGCGACATCGCGCAGAACTTCTGGGACCTGGTGACCGGCCATCACGTCTACGTCATCGGCGGCGCGGGCAACTACGAGCACTTCGGCCAGCCCGACACGGTGGCCGCCGAGCTGTCGAACTTCACCTGCGAGAACTGCGTCAGCTATAACCTGCTGAAGCTGACCCGGCTGCTCCACTTCCACCAGCCGCAGCGCGTCGACATGATCGACTACTACGAGCGCACGCTGCTCAACCAGATGCTGGGGGAGCAGGATCCCACCTCGCCGCACGGCTTCAACTGCTACTACACCGGACTGTCGCCGGGTGCATTCAAGCGCCAGCCGCTCAACTACTTCCCTCAGGGCGACCCCCGTGTCTACGCCACCGACTGGGACACCTTCACCTGCGATAACGCCAGCGGGCTGGAAACGCAGGCCAAGTTCGCCGACACCATCTACGGCCGGGACGCGGATGGGCTCTACGTGAACCTGTTCATCCCGTCCCAGGTTCGCTCGCACGGCTTGGTGCTGCGGCAGGCCACAGGGTTCCCCGACGATCCGGTCGTCCGGCTGTCCGTGGTGTCCGGCGCGGCCACCATGACGCTGCGGGTGCGGGTACCCCGGTGGGTGGCGGGTCCGCCCTCGGTCTCGCTGAACGGCGAGCAATTCAATGGCCCACTCGGTCAGGGCTCCGCCAGCCCGGCCGGATCGGCGGCCCCCGGCAGCTGGATCGTGCTGCGCCGCCGCTGGCAAACCGGTGACCTGCTCGAGGTCACCCTGCCCATGGCGCTGGCCGCCGAGCCGACCCCGGACTACCCCACCGTGCAGGCCCTGACCTACGGCCCGGTCGTGCTGGCCGGCGTCTACGCGCGCGACCCCGGCGCTGCGACGCCCCAGCTCGACCCGGCGTCGGTTCGCCGGACCTCGGCCCGGCCGATGGCCTTCGAGGCCGCCTCCGGCCGCCAGCGGGTCACTCTCGTCCCGGTCAGCCGGGCCGCGCACGAGTACTACACCGTCTACTGGCAGACGGTGTAGTGCCATCTGCATGTCTGGCAGGACCGCTCGGCAACGACCACACCGCGCCCCACCAACTGGCACGGCAGGCGCCTATCTGGGGAATCCTGCCGATCCGCCGACGGCTACGCACAATCAGGGCACAACTGCACGCAAGTGGGCCGCAAATCACGGCCGAACAGGCTGCCGGTTATACAACGATTGTGAACACTGGTTGCGCGAGAATTACATATACGAAGGACTGATCATGCGGATGAACATCTCTGTCCCCGACGACCTCGGCGCCGCAGTCCGCGAGCTGAAGCTTCCCATCTCGGCGATCTGCCAGAACGCCCTGCGCGCCGAGGTCGACAAACCCGCCGCAGTCGCCCAGGGCACGAGCATGCAGCAGATCACCATCGAGACCGGGGAGCCGAGCGTTACGCAGGGCTTCATCGGCCGCTGGCTCGTTGAGCCGGACCGCGATGGAACCCGCAGCGGGACTGCTCGGGACAAGGACTCGTACTGGGGCATTGCTCTGACCAGGCGGGGCCGGTTCGCGGTCTACGTCGCTCATCGCTACGGCCGCTGGCCCGCCAGGCTGGACGACTACGAGACTATCGACCAGGCCCTTGAGCACGCGCCACGCCACATAATCATGCGCGCCGTCGCCGAGCTGGGTGAGACGGGGGTCATCTGGCGCGACATCTGAATGGCCCGCCTGAATGGCGCGTTCTCCGGCCCGCTCCAAGGGACCCGGCGCTCAGGCATATGCCTCAGATGTGCCCGGCGTGGCGCGCTGAACCGCATTTACCCTGATCAGCATGGACAGATGGCACTACAGCGTCTACTGGCAGACCGCGTGATCACCGGCCCGGCGACCGGCGGCGACCCGGCCAGCGACGACCCGGCCCGCGACGTCACCCGCCTGACCGCGTCCGAACCGGTGGCTGCGGCCGAGGCGGCGGACGCCGCCGAAGCCTGCTTCGGCCTGCGCGGCGACCTCACCCGCCTGCCCGGCGAGGCCGACGACAACTTCCTGCTCGCCACGGCCACCGGGGCCCCCGGCGGCACTCGTTACGTGGTCAAGTTCGCGCACCAGCTCGCCGATCCCCGGTTCGTGGACCTCCAGGTCCGGGCGCTGCGGCACGTCGAGGCGCAAGACCCCAACCTGCCCGTCCCGCGCGTGATCCCCGCGAACGATGGGCAGCTCCGGGCCGTGGTGGCCGAAGGCCCGCTGCGCGGCCGCCTGGTTCACGTCCTGTCCTACCTGGAGGGCCAGCTGCTCCGGTCGGCCCCGTCCAGCGCGGCGCTGCGGCGCACGCTCGGGGTGACGCTGTCCCGGCTGGACCGGGCGCTGGGCGGCTTCGACGACCCGCTGATCCGGCGGCCGCTGCTGTGGGACCTGGCCCAGCTGCCGCAGCTGCGTCCCCTGCTGGCCGAACGGTCCCCGGGCCCGGGCACCCGCCTGCTGGATAAGCAGCTGACCCGGCTCATCACCGAGGTCTCACCCCGGCTGGCCCGCCAGCGTACCCAGGTCGTGCACAACGACTTCAGCCCGGACAATGTGCTGGTCAGTGCTAGTCCCAGCGCCGGGGCGGACGCCAGCGCGGTGACTGGCATCATCGACTTCGGCGACGTGATCGTGACCGCCCTGATCAATGATGTCGCCATCTCCGCCACCCAGCAGCTGGCCAGCGAACAGCAGCTGGCCGCCGACGGCGACCTGGTCGGGCCGGCGCTGGACCTGATCGCCGGCTTTCACGCCAAAACCCTGCTGACCACGGACGAGCTCAGCCTGCTCCCGGACCTGATCCTGGGCCGTCTCGTGGCCCGGATCATCATCAGCGAATGGCGTGCCGCCCGGTTCCCGGAGAACCGCAGCTACGTGCTGCGCAATACCCCCGGAGCGTGGGAGCACCTGCACCGCCTGCTTACCATCGGCGCGGGAGAATTTGCCGCGCGCATCCAGGAGGCGACCCGTGCGTGATACCGCGATGATGGTGAACAGCTTCGATCCCGAGTCCGCCGGCGTGCTCGACCCCGAGCTGCGCCGCATCGTCGAGCGGCGGGCCAGCCTGCTCGGGCCCGCCTACAAGCTGTTCTACCAGCACCCGGTGCAGGTCGTGCGGGCCGAAGGCGTGCACCTGTACGACGCGGATGGGCACGCTTACCTGGACGCCTACAACAACGTGCCATCGGTCGGGCACTGCCACCCGCGGGTGGTCGAGGCCATCGCCCGCCAGGCCGCCACCCTGAATACCCACACCAGGTACGCCACCGAGCTGATCCTGGACTACGCCGAGCGGCTGCTCGGCACCTACCCGGACGCCATCGGCAACGTGATGTTCACCTGCACCGGCAGCGAGGCGGTCGACCTGGCGCTGCGCATCGCCCGCTTCTACACCGGCGGCGAGGGGGTCGTCATTACCGCCAACGCCTACCACGGGGTGACCACGGCCGCCGCCGAGATATCACCGAGCCTCGGGTCGGGTGTCTCATTGGGCCGAACGGTCTGGACGGTCGCCCCGCCGTTGGATGCCGACGCGCTCACCCTGGCGATGAGGGTCCGGGCGGCCATCGCCGACATGAACCGGCACGGCATCCAGCTGGCCGCGTTCATCGCGGACAGCCTGTTCTCCTCCGACGGGATCCTGCCCGGCCCGGCCGGCTTCCTGGCGCCGGTGGCCGACGCCGTGCATGAGGCAGGCGGCCTGTACATCGCGGACGAGGTCCAGCCCGGCTTCGGCCGGACCGGGGACGCCATGTGGGGCTTTGCCCGGCACGGGCTAATCCCGGACCTGGCCGTGATGGGCAAGCCGATGGGCAACGGGATGCCCATCGCCGGGGTGGCCGCCCGGCCGGAGATCCTGGCCGAGTTCGGTCACCGGATCAGGTACTTCAACACGTTCGGCGGCAACTCGGTCTGCGTGGCCGCCGCGGCCGCGGTGCTGGACGTGATCGAGGCCGAGGACCTGCTCGGCAACGCCCGCACGGTGGGGGAGTACCTGCTCCAGACGCTGACCGCCATCGCCGCCGACCATCCCCGCATCGCCGCCGTGCGCGGCGCGGGCCTGTACGCCGGGGTCGACTTCGTCCGCCCGGCGGATGGCGAGCCGGACGGCGAGGCCGCCCTGGCCGTGGTCAACGGCCTGCGCGAGCGGCGCGTGCTGATCAGCGCGACTGGCCCGGACGGCAGCACGCTGAAGATCCGCCCCCCGCTGCCGTTCGGCCGGGCGCACGTCGACCAGCTCGCCGAGGCGCTATCGGACACCCTGCGTACCCGGTAGAACCGGCTCGAGCCGACCTGGACCGGCTGAGCCGACGCAAGCCGGCCCGAGCCGGCTACTGCTGCGGGGCCCAGCCGGGGTGACGGCCGAGGAACGCCAGCAGCATGGCGGCCTCGTCCGCGCTGCTGTCCGCCTCGAGCGCGGCAGCGTACACGCCGTAGGCGCGCAGCTGCTCCACGATGCGCTGCGCCACCGGGGTGAGCGACCGGGCCAGCTCCGGGGTCAGCGGCGATTCCTGGCCGGTGGCCACGGCGATGTCCCAGGCGTGGATGGCGGCGTCTAGGGCGGCTGCCGCGGCCGCGGTGGACGGCTCCAGCCGTCCTTGCGGCAGCGGGGTCGGCACCGGCCCCCCGTCCTCGTCGATCACCTTCCACGGCAGCGCGGAGGAGTCCAGCGCATGGTCGGCGTAGTCGGCCGGATCGATGCCGAATGCCCCGGTGGGAGCGAAAGCGTTCTCATCCGACGGCTCGGTCCCGCCCACGATGGCGGCCCAGATCTGCTGGTCCAGCGCCGCGTGGTGCAGGACCTGGGCGGCGCTCCAGTCGGCGCACGGCGTCGGCCGGGACCAGCCGTCCTCCGGTACCGCCGCTACCACCTGGCGCAGCGTGGCCCGGGCCTCGTCCAGGACCTCCCACCCGGTCTGGTTCGCGTCGCTCATGTCGATGTACTCCCCGTGTCTCAATCCGGCCTTAGCAGCGCGAAACGCTACCACGGACGAGCGGGTGGCGAGACCGCTACGCACAGCGCCACCTCGCCATCCTTCGCCCTCGCCACCCCTGCCGCTCGCCACCCCTGGCCCTCGCCACCCCTGGCCCTCGCCACCCCTCGCGCTCGGCCGGCTTATCCCTCGGCCGTCCAGGCCGGCTGGCGCCCTAGGTACGCCACCAGTACCGCGGCCTCGTCGGCCCCGGTCCCCGGCTCCAGCGCCGCGGCGTACACGCCATAGGCGCGCAGCTGCTCCACGATGCGCTGCGCCACCGGGGTGAGCGACCGGGCCAGCTCCGGGGTCAGCGG
>JBAPYC010001173.1:0-10539 GCA_049284535.1 Streptosporangiaceae bacterium | reverse complement strand
GGTCGTGGGGGAACTCTTCGGCGATCATCGTGAGGGTGGCCCCGGCCGACTTCCCGATGCCCAGGGCCAGGTGGCCAGCCGAGCGGCCCATCGCCACCACCAGATACCACCGCTGCGTGGTCATGGCGTCGGTCATCAGGTTGTTGACCAGCTCCACCCCGACGCTCCTGGCGGTCTCGAAGCCGAAAGTCGGCGTGCCACCCGGCAGCGGCAGGTCGTTGTCGATGGTCTTCGGCACGTGCACCACACGCAGGCCGCTGCCGGCCGCCGTGGCCAGCCGGGACGCCGAGAACGCGGTGTCGTCCCCGCCGATCGTCACGAGTGCGTCGATCCGGAGCTTGTTCAGCGACTCCAGGCAGGCGCGCAGCCGCCAGTCCGGGTCCGCGGCGTCCTCGTCCCGGACCGTTGGGTTGGCCCGCGAGGTCCGGATGATCGAGCCGCCCTGAACGTGGATCCTCGATACGTCCGTGATGGACAGCGGTCGCACCTGCTCGATCCGGCCCTCGATGAGATGCTGGAAGCCGTCCATGATCCCCAGGACGTCCCATCCGGAATTCCGGGCCTCGATCGTCGCTGCCGAGATAACCGAGTTCATCCCCGGGGCCGGGCCGCCGCCACACAAGATCGCTAGCTTCACGCGCTCATCGTTCCAGCCACCAAGCGATCCCGGCAAGCGCGAAGCGGGTGACCGTGGAGCACGGCAGGTCGCCAGGATTCATGTGAACGGGAGTCAGGCCACGGTTGCGCGTCTCTTCGTCATCGTCAGGACCTTGTTCCCTAGCCGCCCAGCGCGACACCCAGCATCCTCAAGCCATGTACTCCGACGGATCAGCTCTCAAGCAACTGACCAGGGCTGAATGCCTGCAGCTGATGGCCACGGTGCCCATTGGCCGGATCATTTACAACCGCCGGGCCCTGCCCGCGGTAGAGCTGGTCAATTTCGTCCTCGACCACGGCGACATCGTCGTCAGGACCGATCGCAGCGGCAAGCTCGCCGCCGCCACCGGCGGGGCCATTGTCGCTTTCGAGGCCGATTTCCTCGATATGGCCCAGCAGGCCGGCTGGAGCGTCACCGCCATCGGCCCGTCGCAAGCGGTAGCTGACCCAGCGGAGCTCACCCGGCTGCGGGAGATCGGTCTCAGCACCTGGGCCCCCGGGGAGCGCGAGCACTTCATCCGGATCAGCCCGCAGATGCTGAACGGCCGCCGGCTGAACGCCCACCGGTACCCGGCCAAGCCGGATCCGGACGCCTGCGCGGTCAGCTGACCGCAGTGCCCCAGCTCGTCGGCCCGGTCAGCTCCGCGGGACTCGCCACTCCAGCCGCGTGCCTGGTTTGGCCGCGCCGGAATCGGCCGCGCTGAGCCGCAGTTCGCCTCCGAGTCTCTCGGCCCGGCGGGCCAGGTTTCGCAGACCGCTGCGCTTGGTCTCGTCCGCGATGCCGATGCCGTCGTCGGTGACCTGGACGGCGAGCATCCCGTCAGCGCCAACGTCCACGGTCACGTCGATCTGGCTGGCCTCGGCGTGCCGGGCCGCATTGGACAGCGCCTCGCGCAGCGCCGCCAGCACCTGCTCGGCTGTGCCCGGGCTGATATCGCCACTGAGTGCCGACCCCAGCCGTAGTGACGGGGCGAAGCCGATCAGCGGCGTCATCTCGTCTACCAGGGCGACGATCTCGCCGCGCAGATCGGGACGGGCGGCTATATTGCGTGCCTGCAGGGCGAAGATGGTGGCGCGAATGTCCTTGATGGTCTCATCCATCGCGTCGACGGCGTTGGTTATCCGGCTGGCGACCTCTGGCCTGGTGATCATCGGCATGGTCCCTTCCAGCGACATGCCGGTGGCGTAGAGCCGCTGGATGACCTGGTCGTGCAGGTCCCGGGCGATCCGGTCGCGGTCCTCGTACAGCGACAGCCGCTCCGCCTCGGCGCGGCTGGCCGCAAGCTCGAGCGCGACCCCGGCCTGCGCGGCGAACGAGGCAACAACATCCGCCTGGGCCTGGGGAAACGGCACCGCGCCGTGACGGCGCCCCACCGTAAGCACCCCGCGGACGTTGCCCGGCGCGCCGAGCGGGAACACGATTGCGGGCCCGATCTGCCTCATTGCCCGCCGCGCCACCGGCGCCACGCGCTCGTCGCGGGCAAAGTCAGAGGAGGCGATGGGTTTCCCCGTGCTCAGGACCCGCCCGGACAGGGACTGGTCGGCCGGGAGGACCAGACCGAGCGCGGCGCCGGCGCCGGCGCCGTCGGCGTGACTGACTGTCATCCGCCGGCCTTCCTCGTCGGGCAGCGCCAGGATGGCCAGGTCGGCGCCGGATAGCTCCCGCGCCTGACGGGTCACGTCGGCCAGCACCTCGTCAGGCGCAGCACCGGACAGCAGCCGGGTGGTGACCTCGGCGCTGGCCTGGACCCAGCGCTGCTGCCGCCGGGCGGCCTCGTACAGCCGGGCGTTCTCCACGGCCACGCCGGCCGCGGCGCCCAGCGCGACCAGCACCGCCTCGTCGTCTTCGGTGAAGTCGCCACCGCCACGCTTATTGGTCAGGTACAGATTGCCGAATACGTCGTCGCGGATCCGGACCGGAACGCCGAGAAAGCTGCGCATCGGCGGGTGCCCGGGCGGGAATCCCGATGATTTCGGATACGCGGCGATGTCAGCCAGGCGCACGGGCCGCGGGTCGGCGATCAGCAGCCCGAGCAGGCCGTGGCCTTCGGGCCAGTGGTGGATACGTCCGATCTCCTCTGGTGTCAGGCCGACCGGGATGAACTCGGCCAGCCGTTTGCCGTCAGTGTCCTCGCCGAGGACCCCAAGGGCTCCATAAGTAGCATCGACCAGGCCGACCGCGCTTTGGACGATCTGCCGCAGGGTGGACGCCAGGTCCAGCCCCGACCCGATGGCCATGACCGCTTCCAGCAGGCCGCGCATGCGGTCCCTGGTCTGCAGGACTGCTTGCAACCGCCCTTGCAGCTCAGCAAGCAACTCGTCGAGCTGCAGAGTGGGCAGCAGCGCCGGGCGATTTTCTGCACCCGCGTCCATCAGTCGGCCCTCCCGATGGCGATACACCGCAAGGTTATATCGGCTGGCGGCACGCGCCAGGTGCCTAGTCCCGTCATTTTCCAAGCTCGTACCGGGGGTTGACCATGGCCGGGCGGCCGTCGCCGCCGATAGCCACCGTCCCATGCAGGCGGACCTGCTGGCCTGGCTCAAGACCCGCGATATGCGTCCGCCCGTAGAACAGTGCGGTCAGATCTCCGGTGGAGTCGGCCACCTCGCAGGCCAGCATGGAGCTGTTCCTGGCCGGCCGGACCTCGGCCGCGCGCAGCCGCCCCTGGACGGTGGCGTGTCCGGGTGCCCGCAGTGAGCCGGTCGGGTCGGTGCCGTCCGGCGGTACCGGCCGCTCGTAGGCCCGCAGGGCAGTGGTCTTCCCGGCCCGGCTGGCGTGCAGGGTGTCCACCTTGTGCCGCACGTCGAAAGGGATGATCATGGCAGCTGCGCTCGGGACCCGGCACCTCCGCGACCAGGGCCTTTGGTGAGGGACCTTCGGCCCCAGATGAGGTGAGCTATGTCTCTTACCGCACCGGGCGGCACCGGGCGAGACTGGCGTCATGAACGCGAAATTCAGCCCCCCACCAGCCACGGAGAACGACCTGGCGGTCCGGCCCGGGCCGGATGACGCGATCGTTCCCGGATCCTCCCGCGTGCCGGACCGCGCCTGCTGCTGCGCGTCCAAGGCGGCGGTGCAGGTCATCATGCCGCCCAGTGCGGCCCGGCCGCACACCACCGACCTGCTGCTCTGCGGCCATCACTACCTCCTTTCCCGGCGGGCTCTGGCCGCGGCGCACGCCACCATTCGCCGACTGCCTGACGTCCCCCCTGACGTCGCGGCCTGGCTCGATCTCGGGCAGCCGCTGGCCTGCCCGGAAGGCAGATCCAATGCACGCGCACGTGAAAGACATCATGAGCACCGGCGTGATCGTGGCGGATCCCGCCACCTGCTACGCGGACCTGGCCGCGCTGCTCCGCCGTCACCGGATCAGCGGCTTTCCCGTCGTCGACGACGACCGGGTCGTCGTGGGAGTGGTCTCGGAGTCGGATCTGCTGGCCCGTCAGGCAGGCGCCGGGCCGCGACAGACCGACCTGCGCGGGCTCACCGCCGCCGAGCTGATGACCCGGCCCGCGGTGACCGTGGGTCCGGACGAGCCCGCGGCACACGCGGCCCGGCTGATGTACTCGCGCAAGCTCAGGCGGCTCCCGGTCATCGACAACTGCGGCCGGCTTCTCGGCATCGTGACCCGGGCCGACGTGCTGAGCACCTATACCCGGCCCGATGAGGAGATCCGCCGCGAGATCAATCAGGACGTGATCGCGGAGGGGTTTTTCACCGACCCGGGCCGGCTCAGTGTCACGGTGAAGGACGGGATCGTCACGCTGGCCGGGGCACCCGGCAGCATGGTCCTCGGCCGGAACATCGCCAACCAGGTCCCGCACGTGGAAGGCGTGCTCGCCGTCCGCGACCGCTTTACCTATCCGCACGAAAACTGAGGGTCCTCGATGAGTGCACCACGCCGACCGGGCACGGAGTATGGTCCAGCACGGCCTGCGCCAGCGAGCCAAGGCGCATGCCCCTGAAGCCACCGCGGCCGCGGCCGCCCACCACCAGCAACTGCGCGTCAGCCGCCATGGCCAGCATCGCTGCCCGCGGCGACCCGGCCACCACATGGCGTGCGATGGTGATTTCCGGATGGTCCTGCTCCAGGCGGTCCATGGCCCGGCCGAACTCCCCGGCGATCAGGTCCGACTCGCCCAGCCTGCCGGGCGCGTCGGCCAGGGCGCACACCGCCACCAGGGGCACAGCCCGCAGGCCGGCCTCCTCGAAGGCGAACCGGAGCGCGGCGAGCGAGGAGGGCGAACCGTCGACACCGGCCACGATGGGCCCAGGGGACTGGTTAGCCGGCCGCCACGGCCCGCGGACGACGACCACCCGGCCGCAGGCGAAACCGGCGACCTGCCTGGCCACCGATCCGATTCGCAGCCCGCGCAGTTCGCTGTGCCCCCGGGCGCCGACCACGACCATCTCCGCGGTCCGGCTGCGCTCGCACAGGACGCGGGCAGCCGACCCGCTGGCGAGCACCGGGCGCACCTGGCCCGGTGCCAGGGCCGATTCCGCATAGGGCAGGCCCCGAGACAGGATCTCCTTGCCGTGCTGCCGCGCCAGCTCGCAGATGGCTGCTTCGGTGGGCGGTCCGATGTGATCGGGCGTCCAAGCCACGCAGACGTCCAGTGTGGTACCACGGGCCCTGGCCTCCCGCGCGGCCCAGCGCACCGCCTGGGCGCTGCCAGGTGATCCGTCGTAACCCGCCAGGATTCCGTCAATAACGCCGGTCATGGCAACCTCCTCAGGACTTGGCGTACTGCCGTTTTTCACGGCCAGCCCATCCCGGCGGAATCTGGCCCGGTAGAGCAGAAGGTCCCGGAGTGCAGTCCACGCTGAGGCAGCGTCGTAGCGCTGCGGACCCTAGAAAAAGGACCGGGACTGGCCGGAACCTGGGGAATCGGGTAGGCGATGCGGTCGCGCACAGCCACCACGCCCTGCACGCGGCGAGTGCCCGCCACGATCTCGTGTGCGGTCGTCGCCGTCTCCGCGCCGCCCTCCAGCGTGACGATGCCGTTGTTCACCCTGACCGAGTACTGGCCCGCCTCGGAGATCGCGGGGATGACATGCCGCAGGATTTCGAGCCGGAGCTCCTCGTCGGAACGGTCGAAGACGGCCAGCACATCGGTCCGGCTGATGATTCCGACCAGCCGCCTGGTCTCGTCGGTCACCGGGAGCCGCTTGAGCCCCCGGATGTACATGACACGGGCGGCGTGCTCGACCAGATCGTCAGGACCGACCGTGACGGCGGGACCGGTCATCAGCTCTTCGGCGGTCGCCCCGGCCGCCTTGTGCAGCTCTGGACGGTGCAGGCCGCCGGAAAGCATTCCCCGCACGCCGTCGTATCCGCCGTCCATGGTCTCCTTGAGCAGCAGGTCCGCCTCCGAGACGACGCCGACCACCATTCCGTGGTCGTCGACGACCGGAAACGCGCTCACCCGGTACTCACGGAGCCGGGCGGCGATCTCCTTGAACGACGCGGTCTTCAGCACCGATAGCGGGTGGTTGGACATCACGTCCCTGACAGTCTTCATCTGAATCCAGCTCCGCTAGTTCGTGTTTCCCTATGGCGAGCTTCGGTCTCCGCACCCGGAACTGGGTAGGGCCGTTGGTCCGGGGCGCTGGGCTAAAGTCAGGACCGCGCCGGCGGTGCGGCGGGGACCGCGACGTCCGGCCTTGACGGGGTAAGGTCCTGGCGGCAGGGCCCATCATGACTGCCGAACGGACGGCGATGAACCTCACCCGTGAGCTGCTCATGACTGATCGGCTCGCGGGCGGCGTTGACAACTACGACCGGGCAACTAGCCAGGCGCAGGCAATCGCGCGCCACCGGTCCCATGGCCAGGGGTGGCTGGCCGGGCTGAGTTACCGGCCGGGAGGTCCCCAGGACGAGCATCTCGGCGTCTGCAGCCCGGTCGAGCATCGCCCGGACGGGCAGGCCGTCGGCCAGCTCAGCCGTCACCTGCCAGGGCGGAAGGTCACGACGTGCGGCCTTCACCGCGTCCGTGAGCGTCGCCCGGGCCGTGGCCCGGCCCTCACCCCCGGCGGTCATGCAGGACCAGGGGGCATAGGGAGCACGCATCCCAGCGTCGTCGTAGTAGACATAGAGCAGGTGAACGGCCGCCTCGCGGAGCCGGGCCTCCCGGACCGCCCACCGCACGGCGGCCGCCGAGGCCGCCGACCCATCGACGCCGACGACGATCCGCCCGCAAGCCAGCCTGTCGGCCATAGTTTGTCTCCTTTCCTGACCGCCGCAGGCCTTAGCAGCCGCGGCCGACCAGTAGCCTCGCTCTGTCGCACCCGGCAGATCAGGGGCTTTGGTCCTTCCGCCGTGGGTGCATGGTCTCGGTCGCTGCGTGTCCGGGGCGTCTTACCCGCCCGGTCGGCGCCGTTCCAGGCTCTGCACGATCAGCCATCCAAGCCCGCCGAGGCCGCCGGAGAAGGCGGCCGCAGCCAGCGTCTGGGCCAGCACGACACGGCTGGCAATTTCTTCCTGCTGCATCGGTGGCTCGGCCACCTCACCCGCCTCGTTGATCCACACCTTTACCCGGTTACCCGCCTGTGCCCCGGCGGGCACCGAGATGCGGCCGGCACGGAGCAGGCCGCCCGGGCCCTGCCACTTCGCCTTCGCGGAGTACTGGCCTTTCGGGGCAGTCTGCAGCACGGTCGCGGGGACCTGGCTGAGAAGGGCCCGCTGGGCCTTCGCGGCCCGGGAGAGGGTGGCGTCGGCCCATCGGCCCGCCGCGAACGCGACAAACGGGGAAGCGCCCATCATCGCAAGCGGCCAGAACGCCAAATACGGCGCTTTCCGTCCGGTCCACCCTGCGACCCCTGGTTGTGGCTTCAGCCTTCATTGATCTCACCTTCTCTGCCCGGTGCGTAGTTACGGTCCTACGTTCGGCTTCGGTGGCCTTAACGCCCAGTGCCGATCGGCCGGCCCGGCCGGGACTTTCGTCCTTATTTGTCCGGCCGTGCGCCCGGTGCTCCGAAGGCAGCGGCGACGCTCCCGGGCGCCAGAGGCATCCCGCGATCCCGCCGTGTGAAGCATCCGATCCCGTTCCGCCGGCTTCCTCCGAGATCGTGCGGCCGCTACGCTGACGGATGGCCGTCACCTCCCGGGTGGCGCTCCAAGGGGTCCGGGGGTCGACGGGCATGAGAGTCGGCATTATCGGGGGATCGATCGCCGGATGCGCGACAGCGGCGCTCCTGCATCGGGCCGGGCACGACGTAATCGTCTGCGAGCGGTCCGAGTCCGACCTGGTGAGCCGAGGTGCCGGGATCCTTCTGTCGGCGGCCGCGTGGCAGGACATGATGGCGCACGGTCTGATCGACGGGACCCTTCCCGCCTGCCGGGCCAACTACTCCCGGTTGGTCACCCGTGCATCCGGGACCGGCCAGCAGCGGTGGCTGGGCCACTTGCAGATGAGCTTCACGCTGCTCAACTGGGCTCACCTTTACCAGCACCTTCGGCGGCGCGTGCCTGACGATCTGTACCGCAGCGGCGCGGCCGTCGAGCGGATCGAAGCGACGCCTCACGGCACGACGCTGCATCTTCCCTCGGGCGGTTCACTGGACTTCGACCTCGTCGTGTGCGCCGACGGGTATCGCTCGCTGGGACGCGGGCTCATTGACCCCGGCGCTGCGCCTGTCTACCGGGGAATGGTGCTGTGGCGTGGGCTCCTGCCCGAGCGCGACATCCGCGGAGATGCCCTCGACGGCTGCGACTTCCTGCG
Source organism: Streptosporangiaceae bacterium (assembly GCA_049284535.1). Taxonomy (GTDB): domain Bacteria; phylum Actinomycetota; class Actinomycetes; order Streptosporangiales; family Streptosporangiaceae; genus Palsa-504. The sequence continues at coordinate 2,160 of JBAPYC010001173.1, read as the reverse complement.
ACCCGTATACCAGGGGGGCCACGGGATCGCGTACTACGTCCCCGGACCCGGGCAGGGCACCGAACAGGGGAAACGCCTTCTCATGTGGGGCTACTACCTCCAGGTTCCCCAGAGCGCCCTGGCCTCGGTGCTCGTCGACGATCAAGAGCGGCAGCAGTCCGGCTCGGTACCGTTCGGGAAGGTGCATCCGGAGGTCAGGGCGGCCCTGGAGTCCCGCCTCGCGGGCCTGCTGCCCCTGTCGCTGTTCGAGCTGGTGCAACAGAGCGGCAACTCCTCGATCCAGGCCATCTACTCCTATATGACCCCCAGCTACGCACGCGATCGCCTGTGCCTGATCGGCGACGCCGGCGCGGTGGTCCCCCCGTTCGCGGGGAGTGGCGTACTGAGGGCGGCAGGCAATGCCATCTCATTGACAGACGCCCTGGCCGACCCGTCGGCCACCGATGATGCTCTCCGCCAATGGAGTGAGGCCCAGCTCCAGGCCGCTGCCCAGGTCATTCCGAACACTGAAAGCATCGAGCGGGGCTACCTGTTCGGCATGCCAGACCTCACCACCATGTCAACCACGGCGACCAACGACTGGATGTCCGCAACCTACCCCGGGCTCGTGCTCACCCTCCCCAGCGTGTGACTGGAAAACGCAGACGCCACAGTCCTTCACCGCGTCATTCCGGTAGACGGCGCAGGACGCTCTTCTCGCGCGATACCTCGTGTGGACAGCGCTCCGGCGGCCCCGCCGGACTCGGCATTCGGCACACTGTCCCGCCAACTTGCAGAAATTGTCCAACGGCCAAACGTTGCCGGTCGCGGCGCTCGGTGCGACGCCGTGGGGTTACACGCTCTATGGCGGCACTCCGGGCCAGGAACGGGACTTCGCGCAATACCTGCGGTCCGGCCGGACGCCGAAACGGCAGGGACGATCGTGTAGTCCTTTCCGCGCTGAAGTTCCCCCAGCCGTCCAACCATGACGGCAGCGCGAGCCGCCCAGGTCAGGACCTTAGTCTCTAGCCAGCCGCTGTCGCCGGACATGAACTTGAAGCCGGAGATGAGCGTGAAGGGGCCGGCCTGGTGAACATGACCATCCGCGGGATAATAGAAGAGCACCAGGCCCGCTGCCAGCCATACCTGGTTACGCTGCGGATGATGATGACTGCCGACGAAGGTCAGGTACCTGCCTGGCGGGCCGGGGCCGAGGTCATCGCGGCGACTGGTGCAATCCTCGCGGAGGCGCAAGCGGCTGACCGGGAAGTCCGGACGGCGAGCTGCGGCTGCCGGGAAGGCACCGGCCCTGCCGCCCTGCTGCAGGGCCGGCTGAACCGGCTCGCGGCGGCGGCCGGAGACGTCATCAACGCTGCTGACCGGGGGGACCATGCGCAGATGATCCGTCACCTGCGCAGGTTCGACGCCCTGACCTCGGCGATCTGGACAGTCCAGCAGGCCGTCTTCGATCCGGTGCCGGTCCGGCGGCTCTGGGGCCGGACCGGGGTAATCCGGCCTGCGGGAAAGGAACCATATCCGTCGGCGCGGCCATGCTGGCAGGCAGGACGACATCCGTTAATTCCATCGCATGCACAGCGTGTGACAGCTAGCCTGTCCATTCCAGCGACTAAGGTGATATGCCGCCCAGGAGGCCAATACTAGGGATTTTAGGTGTTTTCGTCGTGCCGGGTTGTTACGGTCCTCGTGTCTTTTAGCTGTCGTTGAGTCCGTTTTCATGGCTTCGGTGGTTATGTGCGGGTGTGGCTGCGGCCCGCCTGTCGCGGCGGGTGCGGCGTGCGGTTCCACGGTCCGCGGCCCCGGATGGCAGGGCGGTTCCTCCCTTCCTTACGGTTCTGGTGCCTGGCCGCGGTTAACGCCCGGCTGGGCGCGAACACGGTGACCTGGGGTTTCCCGGTAACGGTCTGCTTGGTTACGGAGACATGCGGGAATTTCGGGCGGGCTTTCTGGGCGCGCTCGGAGTGGCGCTCGCGGCCCGGGACGTTGAGGGTGTGCAGCGCGGCGCGTGCTGCGGCGTCCGCCGCGGCGGCGAGCGCGTCCAGTGACGATGACGCTGTGACCTGGGAGAATGTCATAGACCGGACCGAGTGGTGCCTGACGGCGGTGAAGGATTCCTCGTTCGCGGTGACCGGCGCGCTGTCCTGGCGGCGCAGGGCGCGGGCC
>JBAPYC010001172.1:0-1994 GCA_049284535.1 Streptosporangiaceae bacterium | reverse complement strand
GCCTGCACCCGCGCGGCGGTGTTCACCGAGTCCCCGGCCACCATCCCCTCGCCGGTCGCGCCCAGCGTGACCGCTACCTCGCCGGTCACCACCCCGGACCGGGCCGCCAGGCCCGGCACGCCGGCCTGGACGCCCAGCTCGGCCACAGCCGCCACTAGGTCCAGCCCGGCGCGCACCGCCCGCTCCGCGTCCTCCTCGGTCGCGGCCGGCGTTCCCCACACGGCCATCACCGCGTCGCCGATGAACTTCTCCACCACCCCGCCGTACCGGCCGATCACCGTCCGCGCGACCTCGAAGTAGCGGGACAGCAGCTCGCGGACCGCCTCCGGGTCCCGCGCCTCCGCCAGCGGGGTGAAACCCACCACGTCGCAGAACAGCACCGAGCACACCCGGCGCTCCGCCGCCCCTGAGGGGCCCGCCAGTGCGGGCGTCTGCGGTGCCGAGGCGGTCGTGAGCGAGGCTGGCCCCGCGGCTGGCCCCGCGGCTGACCCGGCACCGGCCACGGCCAGTGCGTGCCCGCACGACGGGCAGAACCGGTGGCCCGGGGAGACAGGCTCACCGCAGGACGGGCACCGCCCCAGCGAGGCACCGCAATCAGCGCAGAAGCGATCGCTCTCCCCCCGGGACGCGCCGCAGCGCGGACACGTCACCACTACACCTTTATAACCGCCGGGCGCCTCACGGGCCAGGTCGAATCACTCAAAACGGACGCGCCGCTCCCACCGGTAACCGCCGTCCACCCCGACACAGGCTCTTCTGCCTCGCCGGAGCAAGCAGTACGCCCGTTCGGCCCACCCATTCGTGATGGCAGGGAGGCTAAACCTGCTGCCGTGACCGCTGATACCGGCATGTGGCGCCCCATGCGTTATGAATGCCGCAGTCATGTCGCTGGAACGCTATGGCTGCGGCATCCAGGCCCTACGGCCCGATGCTGACTCGAGGCGGGTGTTGCGGGCGCGGCAACCGTGTCGGAAGTTTCCAGCTCGACGACTACGACGCTGACGTCAGTGACCAGAACGTCATTGCGGATCGCCTCCACTGCCGCGCTGAGCGCGACCGTGCCGCGGATCGCCCACCGGCCCGGTCGAGGATCTCCTCCAGCGTCGGCTGCTCCGCTTCTTTGATCAGCCAGACTCGCAGGTACTCATCCAGGGACTGTTGCGCCGCGGCTGCCAGCTGGCGCAGCACAGCGAGAGTCCGTTCCGAACGTCCTTGATCTGCACATTCCCCTAGCGTCATTATGGCGCGACCGCCGCTTACGCCCGCCGCGCGAGCGACCCGGGGCCAGTTACCGCCCTGTCATAACACTGCATCGCGTCGGGATCCACCGAGGTGACCGGTGCCGTGGTGTTTCTGGCCTCCCCAGCGGCCACTAATCGCCAGGGAGGCCGTTCTCATCGACCGGGGCTGGACCGCCCGCTAGATGACGGTGTTCGAGGACCAGGCCACGATGTCGCCGGGGGCGTTGACCACGATGTTCCCGTCGTCGTTCAGGGCCAGGACGCTGTTGCGGTAGGAAGTCCCGGTGGCCCAGACCGCAATGTGGCCGGGGGCATAGATGACGAAGTTGCCGTCGTCTTGCGCCTCGAGGTCACTGCCGGGCACGTTGGTGTGCGAGGACCAGACGGGCACGCCGGAGGCATCGTATTCAACCAAGTCCCCGTCGTGCTGCATGACCAGGGTGTACTCGCCGTTATCCGAGACCAGCTCATCGCCCGGGTTGAGCCTGCTCTCGGGGTACAGGGCGGAGCCAGGACCGGGCGCCGGGACGGCGGCCCACATCGCGCTCGGGACCACGCTGTCGATCCAGCCCTGGTAGGCGTCCACTTCCGTGGTCAGACCGGTCCAGTTGCCACCGCAGGGGTTGCTGGCTGAGACGGTAGCCAACTGCAGCCAGACCCCGCTGGACGGATGCAGCAGGATTGGGCCGCCGCTGTCGCCGGTCTCAAAGCACTGCGGGTTCCCGCTCGGGGACTGGCCCGGGGCGAGGATCA
>JBAPYC010001171.1:0-2184 GCA_049284535.1 Streptosporangiaceae bacterium | reverse complement strand
GCGCCAGGGCGCCGCCGCGGGCACGGGTCAGGCCGGGAACGGACGCCGAAAGCCAGCGGCCGCCGATCTGGATCAGCACCCGCTCGTCGTCCTGGCCGGCCGTGGCCGGCGCCGCGCCGCCGGCGGGCTGATAGTCCTCCTCGATCCACCGGGTGTGGACGGCGAAGCCGTCCGGGCCGCCCGCGGTGAAAGCGGGCTCGGCCAGCACCGCGCGCAGGAACGGGAGCGTGGTATGCACGCCGGCCAGGTCGAACTCGCGCAGCGCCCGGCGGGCCCGCTCCAGCGCCTGGGCCCGGTCCCGGCCAGTCACGATCAGCTTGGCTAGCAGCGAGTCGAACTGCCCGCCGACCACCGAGCCGGCCTCGATGCCGGAGTCGACCCGGATCCCGGGCCCGGCGGGCGGGCGGAATCGGATGACGGTCCCGGCCGAGGGAGCGAAATCCCGGGCTGGGTCCTCGGCGTTGATCCGGAACTCGATGGCGTGCCGCCTCGGCGTGACCGGGCCGCCGATCGCGTCCGCCAGCCGGTGGCCGGCCGCGATCGCCAGCTGGGCCCGGACCAGGTCGACGTCGGTGGTCTCCTCGGTCGCGGCGTGCTCGACCTGCAGACTGGTGTTGACCTCGAGAAACGATAGCTCCCCGCGCGGGGAGAGCAGGAACTCAACTGTCCCGGCGTTGACGTAGCCGGCGGCCCGGCAGATGGCCGCCGCCGACCGCTCCAGCGTGGCCCGCTGCTCATCGGACAGGAACGGGGCGGGCGCCTCCTCGACCAGCTTCTGGTAGCGGCGCTGCAGCGTGCAGTCGCGGGTCCCGACCACGGCGACCTCACCGTACGCGTCGGCCAGCACCTGCGCCTCGACGTGGCGGCCCCGTTCGACGTAGGCCTCGGCAAAGCACTCGCCCCGCCCGAACGCGGCCGTGGCCTCGCGCACCGCCGCCTCGAACAGGCTGGCCACCTCGTCGCTCTGGCGGGCGATCCGCATGCCGCGCCCGCCGCCGCCGTGCGCGGCCTTGATGGCGATCGGCAGCCCGTGCTCGGCGGCGAACCGCACGACCTCGGCCGGGTCGGTGACGGGCTCCGGCGTGCCGGGCACCAAAGGCGCACCGGCCTGGGCGGCGATGGCCCGGGCCCGGACCTTGTCCCCCAGGGCAGCGATGACCGCGGGCGGGGGCCCGATCCAGGTCAGGCCCGCGTCGATGACCGTCTGGGCGAAACCGGCGTTCTCGGCCAGGAAGCCGTAGCCGGGATGGACGGCCTGCGCCCCGGCCTGCCCGGCCGCGGCCAGCAGCTTGCCGGCGTCGAGGTAGCTGTCGCCGGGCGCGGTCCCGCCGAGCGGCAGCGCCTCGTCGGCCAGCTCGGTGTACGGTGCGCCCGCGTCGGGTTCGGCGTAGACCGCGATGCTGGTCAGGCCGGCGTCACGGCAGGCGCGCACGATCCGCAGCGCGATCTCGCCGCGGTTGGCGATGAGCACCCGCTTGAACTCCGCGGGCACGGTCACGAAGGATCCTCGCCCGCCGGGATTCCCAGTCCGGCGCGGGCCATCACCGTCTGGGCCATCCGGACGTGCACGTCGTCGATCATCTGGCCGTCGACCACGCCGACCCCGGCCTGCCCGGCCCCCAGGACCTCGCGGGCGTGCGCGATCTCGGCGTCGGTAGGGGTGAAGACCTGGTGGGCCAGCGGGATCTGGCGCGGGTGGATGCACATCTTGCCCTGGTAGCCCAGGTTCTGCCCGGCCCGCGCGTCGGCCAGGAACTGCTCGTCGTCGGCCAGGTCGGGCACCACCTGGTCCAGGGCCGGGATCCCGGCCAGGCGGGCGGCCAGCAGGACCTGGCTGCGGGCGTACAGCACCTCCTCGCCGCCGCGGCTGCGCCGGCCGCCGATGTCGGCCACGTAGTCCTCGGCGCCGAAGTAGACGCCGCTGACCCCGCGGCCCAGCAGGGTTCGCGCGTCGGCCACGCCGAGCGCGGTCTCCAGGCCGGCCACCAGCAGCCCGTCGAGCCAGGAATGCTCGGCCATCACCTGCCGGACCTGGTCTACCTGGTGCTGGCTCTCCAGCTTGGGTACGACCAGGCCGGTCGCGGCGCAGGCTGCGGCCGCCGCGACGTCGTCGGCGAACCACGGCGAGCCCACCGGATTTACCCGGATCAGCACCGTGCTCGGGACCGGGCTGGCGGCTGCGGC
>JBAPYC010001170.1:0-14078 GCA_049284535.1 Streptosporangiaceae bacterium | reverse complement strand
TGACGGCTGGGGCCTGACATATGCCACCTCGGTGGACGCATAAATGACGCCACCAGGGTCCAGAGCAGCTGGGATCGGAGTCTAGGGTATAGGCGAGGACGCTCGCGAGCTCCCGCACCTGAAGACTGTGCCCGCCGGGTCCCGGCGGCAAGAGGGTGGCTTGCGCCGCATCGTTACAACCTTTACTCTAAGGATATCCATTCAGACTTCTTTACTCTAAGGATATCCATTCAGACTTGATTTTGGTTTTTTGGCGAAGACAACATAGTCAAACAGGCTCTTAGTCCCCCGGGACCGCACGGACCGCGATGCCTAGCTTCACTTGATGTGCTACGGATCAGCCCCGCTTGATGCGCGACCTACCCTAGTTCGCGGGTGTGCTGGGGCTGACAGGCTAGGAACTCTCGTCCAGCTCCCACGGCGTAACGTCCAACCGCTGTCCGTAGAGCCGCTCGTAGAACGGCCGGTGGTGGGCGGCGAACCGGGCCAGCTCGCCGGAATTCTCGACGGTGTGCGGGTACACGCGCTCGCGCCGCTCGAAGCCGGAGCTGACACTGACGTCCGCGTGCCAGCGTGCGGACCGGTGCCACTCGGGCCGCTCACCGGGCTCCCAGGTGAGCGCCTGTGCGATGAAGGGCAGCCCGACAGCCGCGCAGTACGCCGCCATCGTCGCTTCAGGTCGTGCCACGAGGTCATCAGAGTCGATGACAACCGAAGCGTCCCCTCCGGCACCGCGGACAGCGGCCTGCAAGTCGCACAATCTCTCCAGCCCGATCGCGTTGATGCTCATGCCGGGGTGCAGCGCATAGTTCGACGCTGCGATCTCCTCGGGACGGCGGATGAGGAATGCATGCCGGGATTCAGCAAGGAAGCGCCGGTCGGCGAGCACGTCCCGGAAGGGGGCGCCGGTCGGTGGGGTTTCCTTCAAGAACACGCTTATGTTATGCGTCTCATCACGCAGCCAGGCCAGGAGTGACAGAGGCGAATCGAACGTCCGCGCTCCGGCTTCAGTCTCGCCATAGTCCCTCAGATTGCAGAACGGTTCGTGTAGGACCGTCATATCGCCACGCTCGACCATCGAGCGGAAAAAAGCCGTCGATCGTGCTCGCGGTGCACTCCACAAGGCGAACACTGCCACCGATGCAACCTACCCCTTGCCGTCTCCGTGAACCTGGCGCAAGTCGGCCCTGGCCAGCACCTCGTCGGCTAGCCCGGCCGGGGTGAGCCTGTCCGAGCGCAGCATGAGCGTCCCACCCGGCTGGCGGGCGGCGGCAGCCACCATCTCATCCACGCCCGTCATGCCGAACTCGCGGGCTGCCTGGTCCCACTCCTTGTCGGGGTGAGCCACGCGGGCGTTGAGCCGCTCCCGGAGCACGCCGGCGTCCGCCTGCAGGAACACGTGCAGGACCTCCTCGCCCGCATCGGCCAGGCCGCCGAGGATCTCGGCCCGGTAGGCATCGCGGATCAGCGACATCGGGACGATGAGCGTGTCCGCGTGGTGCCTGCGCAGCGACAGCGCCGTCGAGACCACCAGTTCCCGCCAGCTAGGCAGGTGCTGGAAATCGCCGTTGGGCGGCAGCCACTTCCAGAGCATGAGGCCGACGTCCTCCGGGTCATACACGACCGCGTCTGGGAGCCGCCGGTGCAGTTCCTCCGCGAGCGTCGTCTTGCCCGCGCCGAACCCGCCGTTGATCCAGATGATCACCGGCACAAGCTATCTGGCGTGTGGGAACTTCTGTACGGTTCAAGACGGCCGCCGGGCCGCTCGCAGCGCCAAACACGGCGGCCTCGTCCGGGCCCTGCGCTGGGGCTGCACGCCGGACGGACCCAACGGCGGTCGGCTGGGGTTCTAGTGCCTGGTCAAGGCGAGGCGGACGGGGAGGGACTCCAGACCGTTCATGAGGCTGACGGGACGCCAGCGGAGTTCCTCCGGAGGGACCGCGAGCGAGATTGCCGGGAAGCGGGCAAGCAGGGCGCCGAGGGCGATCTCAGCCCCCATGCGGGCCAGGGGAGCGCCCAGGCAGTGGTGGACACCGTGGCCGAAGGCGACGTGGCCGCTGGTGTCGCGGTCGAGGTCTAGGCGGTCCGGGTCGGGGAACTGGGCGGGATCCCGGTCGGCGGAACTAATCGCGGGGAGAACCCATTCGCCCGCCGGGATCACCACATCGCCGACGGGCACGTCCTCGGTGGTGAACCGGTCGTTCGCGTGGTTCACCGGGTTCGTGAACCGGAGCAGCTCCTCAACGGCCGCCGGGAGCAGCGCCGGGTCCTGCTGCAGCCTGGTCTTCTCCCCGGGGTGCGTCAGCAGCGCCAGGGTGCCGGAGGCGATCAGGTTGACGGTGGTGTCGAAGCCGGCCATGACCAGCAGGTAGACGGTGGACAGGAGCTCGTAGCCGGTCAGCCCTTCCGCGGCGCCGTCGGCGCCGGTGTTGCCGCGGGCGACGACGAGCGCCGACACCAGGTCGTCGCCGGGCTCGGCGCGCTTGGCGGCGATCAGCTCCGTGAAGTAGGCGGCCAGCTCCCGCTCCACGCGCTGGTGCTCCGCGCGCTCGTCGTAGGCGGCCACAGTGAGCGCGATCCACGCGCGGTCCGCCACCGGGATGCCGAGCAGCTCGCAGAGCACCGCGATCGGCAGGGGGCGGGCGTATGCGCCGAGCAGGTCGATGACGTCGCCGTGTGCCGCCGCCATCTCCTCCAGCAGGCCCGAAGCGATCTCCTCGGCCCGCGGCCGCAGCGCCGCGCGGCGCGATGCGAACGGCTTCTGCACCAGGCGGCGCAGCCGGGTGTGGTCAGGCGGGTCGGCGTGGAGCATGTGCGCATAGACGCCCGTCGCCTCGCTCGGCCGGGACCGGCCGCCGCCCGGCCAGCGGTGGACGTCCTTCGCCATCCGGGGGTCGGTCAGGACCGTCCGCACGTCCGCGTAGCGGGTGACGATCCATGCCTGCCCATAGCCTGGCATGCGCACCGGAGCGACCGGCCGGGACTCGCGTAGCCGCGCGAAGAACCCCAGCGGGTCCTGGTAGTAGGAGTCTTCGTCGAGAGGCACCAGCTCCGTCGCGTCCGTCACGATCCACACGCTAGGACGGCCGATTGCGTCATGCCATCGGTTTTCTCGCGGGGTCCGGCACGGTCACTCGGAAGCCCACTCCCAGGACCGAAGTCCCGGCCCGAGGATCAGGCTCCCGCCTCGGCGGCGAAAGGGGATCCTTTTCTGGTCGGCGGGAGGTGGCGCGGCGAAGGCGCCGGCCCTGTACGGGCGAGTCGACGGAGGAGGTCGCGTCATCGTCAGCTGATGACTACTGGGCGGCCGCGTCTGACTTCTCGGTGGGCTCGGTGCTGAGGCGGTCGAGCCACTCGATTAGCAGGTGCTGCTCGCCGGAAGAAAGGCAGGTCTGACCAGGAAGGTTGGCCTTCAGGGTGCGGGCGGCACTCGCGCGTCCGGGCTCAGGCAAGATAGCGCTCTCGGTGGTGACCGCGGAGATCATCGCCTCGCGCATCGCGGTGATGAACGCGGGATCGTGCTGGTCCTCGGGCTGGTCAAGCCACGCGAGGACGGCGCCCCGGGCGCTGGCTTGCATGATGTCGGCCGCAAGCGACTCCTCGACACGCAGGCGGCCAGCGGCGGCGACGCGCTGCCCCCGCGCCTGGGACCTCGCCCGGAACCGGCCCCTGACCGACGACCAGCCCGCTGACGTCCGCGCCCGCATCATGGAGCTGGACCGCCGCTCGGCGTCCCACCTCGCCGTGCACATGCTCGACGGCGCCACCCTGGCCCAAGGGCTGAGCGACTCACCCGCCGGCCTGCTCGCCTGGCTGCTGGAGCGCTGGAACGCCTGGAGCGACAACGGCGGCGACGTCGAGTCCGTCTTCACCAAGGACGACATGCTTACCCACGCCACGATCTACTGGGTGAACAACTCCATCGCCACCTCGATGCGGTACTACGCCAACGCCAACCGCTACCCCTGGGCACCCGCCCACGACCGCACCCCGGTCGTGCAGGCCCCGGTCGGCCTCACCTTCGTCACGTACGAGAACCCGCCCGGCATCCACACCGCCAACGAGCGCGTCCGCGCGTTCAAAACCGGCCCGCAGGCCGAGTGGTTCAACCACGTCAACGTCAACGCCCACGACCACGGCGGCCACTTCATCCCCTGGGAGAACCCCGACGCCTGGGTCAGCGACCTGCGCCGCACCTTCCACGGCCGCAGACCCTGAACGACCCTGTCGGCTTCATCCGGCGACAGGCCAGGCCGAGGGTTGCCTGACGGAGGCGTGCGCGTCGGCCGAAGTACCGCAACGGGGCCAGCTGTCCACGCGGGAGACGCCTAGCCCTGTTGAGCCCACTTCCTGACCGCCAGCACTGCATCCGCGAAGGCGCCGGGTGCCTCCTGGGGCAGGTTGTGACCCGCATTGATCACGCGGTGCTCGTGGCGGGCAGTGAACATGCCCGCCTGGTCTGCGGTGCCGCCCGGCTTCAGAGGGTCATGCGCTCCGTCCAGGGTCACGGCGGGCACGGTGATCCTGGGCCGGCGGCCGAGGCGGTCCTCCAGCTCCTCATAGGCTGGGTCACCCGCCGCCAGGCCGAAGCCATGGCGGTAGGCGTGGATCACGACGTCCACGAAGTCCGGGTTGTCGAACGACGCGGCCGTCCGGGCAAAGGTCACCTCGTCGAATCGCCAGGTAGGGGACCATTGCCGCCAGAGCGTGCGGCACAGTTCCCGGCGATAGCTGGCGAGGCATTCACGGCCCCGGTCGGTCTGGAACAAGTGCTGATACCAGAGAATGTGCTCCAGTGACGGCTCGTAGGCATGCTTTTGCCTGTCGACGTCGATGATGTCGTAACTTGCCAGCGACACCAGCCCCGCCACACGTTCTGGCCACAAGGCTGCGGCGACGCAGGAAGCCAGGCCGCCCCAGTCGTATCCGGCGAGGACCGCGGTGCTGAGCCCCAAGGCGTCCAGAAGCGCGATCAGATCGGAGCCGAGCGCTGCCTGCTGCCCGCTGCGTTGCGTGCCGGCCGAGAGGAAGCGCGTGGGGCCGTAGCCGCGGAGGTAGGGACGGATGACGCGGGCGCCCTGATCAGTCAGCAGCCGAACGACCTCGTCGAAAGCATGGACGTCAAATGGAAAACCATGGGACAGCACGGCAGGCCATCCACTGGATGGGCCGTCCTCGAGATAGCTAACAGCGAGAACGCCCGCATCAACCGTCTTCACATCCTGCGTCATGTCCATAGCGTCCCTACGGTACGGGTGATCATTCCCCGGTAACTGAGCTCCGCCGGATTGCACGCCCACTTCCGGCTGGTGCGTTCCGCCTGGCCGGGGAGCCGCCCGCGGACGTTTGGTCTGCTCGCCAGGGGTAGGAGTTCGCGCACGCAAGGGAGGCAATCGCACATGCGCGACGCGCATCTGCCAGATGGGTGTGCCGAATGGGTGGAGAACTGGCAGCGGACAACGCCGCAGCATGCACGGAGGCGGAAAATCTCAAAGGACTGCAGGACGCGTTGCTCAGCACTCAGAGTGTCGAGCAGTTCCTGCGCGAGCTGGCCGACCTGGCGGCCCGGCTGGGCGACGGTGGCCTGTCCTGCGGGATGACGATGCAGCCCAGCGGACGACCCGTCACCGTGGCCTGCAGCGACCCGCTGGCCGCGCGGGTGGACGAGGTGCAGTACCGGCTCGACGACGGTCCCTGCCTGCAGGCCATGCGGGAAAACCACCTCGTGCGGATCGAGGACACCGCCGAGAAGACGCGCTGGCCGGAATTCGAGGCGGAGGCGGCGTCGCACGGGATCCGGAGCTGCCTGGCCCTGCCGCTGACCGTGGACGGCAAGCCGGTCGGCGCGCTGAACCTGTACGCGCGGGCGGCGTCGGCCTTCGGCGCGGCCGAGGCGCGTGCGGCCGAGAGCTTCGCCGGGAATGCCTCCGGGGCGCTGGCGCTGGCCATGCGGCTGGCCTCGCATGCCGCCCTCATCGAGCAGCTTCGCTCGTCCCTCGGCTCGCGGACGGTTATCGACCAGGCGCTCGGGATCATCATGGCCCGGGAGGCCTGCACCCAGGCGCGCGCCTTTGCGATCCTGCGGTCGGCGTCGCAGAACAGCAACGTGAAACTGCGCGACATCGCCAGCACGGTCGTGACCAGCGTTACCGGCGAGCCGCCGCAGCCTCCGCCCCCATTCGAGAGCGGAACCGCCGGGACCCCCGGCAGCCCGTCCTGGCCGGAATCGTCCTTTCCGGAACCGTCCTAGCTGGAACCGCCGCCGTCGGTGTCTGACGCGGCCGTGGTGCTGTCCGGCCGTGCCTGGCCGCCGGAGCCTCCGCCCTGGTGACCGCGTCCGGCCTGCTCATAAGGCCCGGCCAGGGCGGCGGACACGCTCGGGAAGATCCCCAGCAGGCGATCGACGCCGGTAATCGAGAGCACGCGCTGCACGGCGGGGGTGTTCACCACGAGCCGCAGCACGGCTTCGTTGGCCTTCGCCCGCCGCAGCGTGCGTACCAGGGCACTGACCCCGGCGGAATCACAGAACATCGTCTTACTCAGGTCGGCGATCAGCAGGGCCGCGCCCTGGTTGACCATGGAAAGCAGTTCCTCGCGGATCGCGTCCGCGTTAGTCACGTCTATCTCCGCAGGCAGCGTCACCACTGCCACCTGGCCGATCCACAGGACCGGGCAGAACTCCTCAGGCACGTATCACCACCATGTGCGCACACTACAAAGAGGTGGGCCGCATCTCCGGACCCGGTTCGGGACATTATCCACGAGCCCACGCCGGATTAGCCGGGAGGGCTCTCACTGCCCGTCAGGTCATGGGCTGCCCGTCAGGTCATGGGCTGCCCGTCAGGTCATGGGCTGGCGGGGCCGGCCGTCCGCAGCCGGCTGCCAGCGGGTCACCTCTGCGCGCCTGGGCGGCTCGGCACCGACCCGGGTGCAGGTCAGGCTCGCGACCTCCACCGCCACCTGGAGGGCGGCGCGCACGGGGCCGGGACGCGTCAGCTCGGCCCGGGTCAGCTCCTGGTCCGACCACCAGGCCAGGAAGGCTCCGCCGAACGCGTCGCCCGCGCCGATGGTGTCCACCACCGTGACCGGCGGGACGTCGACCGCGACCTGGCCGTCCGGGAGAAAGGCCCAGGCCGTGCGCGGGCCGTCCGTGACCAGGACGAGCGCGGGCCCCTGGTCCAGCAGGCCGGCGGCTGCCGTGGGCACCGGCGCGTCCGGGAACAGGTAGGCAAGGTCCTCGGTGCTGACCTTCACGACGTCGGCCCGGCTCAGGATGTGCCCCAGCCGGGTCAGGTACGCCCGCCGGTCGGTGATCGCCTGCGGCCGGCAGTTGGGGTCGATCATCACCAGGGTCTTCGGCGGCAGCGCCCCGGTGATGAGCCGCTCGATGCTGGTCGCGACGGGCTCCATGACCAGGGCCAGGGTGCCCGCGTGCAGGACCGTCACGTCCCGGGGGAGCGCGCCGGACAGCAGCGGGTACTCCAGGTCCGCCGCCGAGGTCCCGGCCAGGTAGAAGTGGTACTGCGGCCCCCCGGCCGGGTCGACGTCGACGGCGGCCAGCGTGGTGGGGGTGTCGGTCAGCTCCGGCACCCCCAGCCGCACGCCGTCGGCGTCCAGCCGGTCCCGCAGCATCCGGCCGAAGCCGTCCCGCGATACCCGGCCCAGGAACACCGGCGCCAGGCCGAGCCGGCCCACGGTCCGGGCCGTGTTGAACGGCCCGCCGCCCGGCTGGGCGGCGATGCGGCCGTCCGGGGCGATGACGAGGTCGATCAGCGCCTCGCCGGTGACGGCGATCATTCCCCGGGCTCAGGCCAGGCGGGCGCCGGTCGCCGGGTTGAACGCGAACACGTCGTCCGGCTGGACGTTGAACCTGACCTCCTGGCCTGGGGCCGGGGGCTTGCGGCCCTCGGTCCGCGCCACCACCGGGTCCTCGCCGCCGGCCAGCCGTACGTGCAGCAGCGCGTCGGCGCCGAGCTCCTCGACCAGGATGACCTCGCCGGCCAGCGCGCCGGTGCTGTCCGCCAGGTGCAGGTGCTCGGGCCGGATGCCCAGCACGATCTCGGTCAGGTCGGCCTGGCTGGCCGCGGTGCGGACGGCAGTCGGCAGCGGCAGGACGGTTCCGGCCAGCCGGGCGCCGCCCTCGGTCAGCGGCACCGTGATCAGGTTCATGGCGGGCGAGCCGATGAACCCGGCCACGAACTGGTTCACCGGGTTGTCGTACAGCTGACGCGGGGTGTCGCACTGCTGCAGGTGGCCGCCGGACAGCACCGCCACCCGGTTCCCCATGGTCATCGCCTCGACCTGATCGTGGGTCACATACACGGTGGTGATCCCGAGGCGGCGCTGCAGCTCCGCGATCTGGCTGCGGGTCTGTACCCGCAGCTTGGCGTCCAGGTTGGACAGCGGCTCGTCCATCAGGAAGACCTGGGGCTCGCGCACGATGGCCCGGCCCATGGCCACCCGCTGGCGCTGGCCCCCGGACAGTGCTCGCGGCTTGCGGTCGAGCAGGCCTTCATCCAGGTCGAGCAGCCGGGCGGCTTCGGCGACCCGGCGGGCGCGCTGGTCCTTGGGCACGCCCGCCATCTTCAGCGCGAAGCCCATGTTCTCGGCGACGGTCTTCTGCGGGTACAGGGCGTAGTTCTGGAACACCATCGCGATGTCCCGGTCCTTGGGCGGGACGTAGCTGACGTCCCGGTCGCCGATCTCGATCCGGCCGCCGTCCAGCGGCTCCAGGCCGGCCAGCATCCGCAGCGCGGTGGTCTTGCCCGAGCCGGACGGCCCGACCAGGACCATGAACTCGCCGTCCTTGATGTCCAGGTCCAGGGCGTCCACCGCGGGCGCCGCGTCCTTGGTGTACACGCGGGTCGCCGATACGTACTTCACTTGCGCCATCGGGGACCTCCGCCCAGATCAGCCTCGTTGGTTCGGTTCACTTGATGGCTCCCATCGACAGGCCGCGGACCAGCGACCGCTGGGCGATCCAGCCCACTATGATCACCGGGATCGAGGCCACCGTGGCCGCCGCGGACAGGTGGGCGATGTACAGCCCCTCCTGCGGGACCGAGCTGATCAGGAACATCGGCACGGTGGCGGCGTTCGTGGTGGTCAGGTTGATCGCCAGGAACAGCTCGTTCCACGCGAAGATCACGCAGATCAGCGCGGTGGACACCAGGCCGGGGGAGATCACCGGCAGGATCACCTCATACATCTGCCGCAGCCGCCCGGCGCCGTCCAGTTCGGCCGCCTCGAGCAGCTCCCCGGGCACCTCCTGCATGAACGACCGGATCATCCAGATGGCCAGCGGCAGGTTCATCGCGGTGTACAAGATGATCAGCAGCCAGATGCTGTCCAGCAGGTGCGTTTTGAGCGCGATCACGTACAGCGGGCCGATCGCGGCCACGATCGGCAGCATCTTGGTGGAGATGAAGAAGAACAGGCCGTCCCGCCAGTGCTTGACCGGATGCACGGACAGCGCGTAGGCGGCGGGGACGGCGAGCAGCACCACCAAGATGGTGGAGCCGACGGTGGCGATCACCGAATGGGTAAAGAACGGGCCGATCCCGGAAAAGACCAGCCGGAACTGCGACAGCGTCGGGTGGAAGATGAACTTGGGCGGCCAGGTCTCGGCGGCCGATTCCGGCTTGAACGCCGTGAGCACCATCCACAGCACGGGCAGGAAGAACGCGAGCCCCACCACCCAGGCCACGACGCCCCAGCCGACCGACCGCGACATCTCACGGAACCGCAGCCCGGCCGGCTTGCTGCTGGGCACCGGCGCGGGCCGGACGGCCCCGCTCGCGGTACCGCTGACGGCACTCATTTGGCCTCCTCGAACTGGAAGACCCGGGCGAACATCCGCAGCGCGAACGTGGCCACGATGATCGTGAGGATGACGGTGATCACGCCCGCGGCCGCCGCGCCACCCACGTCGAACGCGTTGTTCACCTGCTGGTACAGGTAGAAGGGCACGTTGGTGGTGGAGGTCCCGGGGCCGCCGTTGGTCATCAGCCGCACCTCGTCGAACACGTTCACCAGGTAGATCGAGCCGAGCAGGATGCCGAGCTCGATATAGGGCCGCAGGTGCGGCATGGTGAGCTCGCGGAAGGTAGCGAACGCCCCGGCCCCGTCGACGTTGGCCGCCTCCAGGGTGTCGGGCGGCTGGCTCTGCAGCCCGGCCAGGACGATCAGCGTCATGAACGGGGTCCACTGCCAGATCATGACCACGATCACCGAGCCGAGCGCGTAGGTGGACAGCCAGGCCACGTGGTGCACGCCGAACGGCTGCAGCAGGTAGTTCACCAGGCCGAAGTTCGGGTCGAGCATGGGCCCGGCCCAGACCAGCGAGGCCGCCGCCGGCATGACCAGGAACGGGGTGATGATCAGCGTCCGGACGATGCTGCGGCCGATGAACTTGCGGTCCAGCAGCATGGCGAAGATCACGCCCAGGATCATCGCCACCAGCACGGCGACGACGGTCATGATCACCGAGCGCAGCAGCGCGCTGCGGAAGGCGGCGCTGGTGAAGACGGTCTTGTAGTTACTGAGCCCGGTGAATTTCGCGCCGCCCGGGATGTCGAAGAAGTAGTTCTGGAAGCTGTACCACAGCGTTACCAGGAACGGGATCTGGGTCACGATCACGGTGTAGATGAGCGCGGGCATCAAGGGGAGGCGGCGCTGCCACCCCTCGCGCCGGCTCGTCTCGTGCGGCCGGATCCTGACCTGGCCGGCCGGCGCCGGGCCGGTCTCGACTACAGCCATTGCGAAGCCCTCCTGTTGGGCACGGCACGGGCCGGCGGGGCCCCGGCTCGCGGCCGGGGGCCCCGCCGGGTGCGCTAACCGGCGGCTAGTTCGGCCGGGGTGTACTGCGAGGCGGCGGACTGACTGGCCTTCAGGGCCTGGCTCACCGACTCGGTGCCGGCGATCGCGCCTGCGATCTGCTGCCCGACCGTGACCCCGAGGGTCTCGAACTGCGGTATGTCGACGTACTGGATGCCGATGTAGGGCACCGGGTTCACGGTGGGGTGTTCCGGGTCGGTCGAGTCGATCGACTGCAGGGTGATGTTGGCGAAAGCCTTGGCGGCCTTCTGGTAATCCGGGTTGCTGTACAGCGAGGTCCGGCTGCCCGGCGGGACCGCGGCCCAGCCGTACTTGGACGCCACCAGCGAGTCGTACTGCTTGGAGGTCGCCCAGGAGACGAACTTCCAGGCGGCGCCCGCGTCGGACGTGCCCTGCGGGATGCCCAGCGACCACGACCACAGCCAGCCCGAGGACTTGGTCTTGTCCACCGGCGCCAGCGCGTACCCGGTGTTGGCGAAGGCGGACGGGTAGGTGGTGGCGATGGAGGTCGCCGCGACCGTGGCGTCATACCACATCGCGCACTTGCCCTGGCCGTACAGCGTCAGCAGCTGGTTGAAACTGTCGTTCGAGGCACCGGCCTCGCCGTACTTGCGGACCAGGTTGACGTAGAAGTTCGTCGCCTGCTCGAACGCCGGGGAGGTCAGCTGCGGCGCCCACTTGGTGTTGAACCACTCGCCGCCGAAGGTGTTGACGACCGTGTCCAGGGCGGCCATGTTGTCGCCCCAGCCGGCCAGGCCGCGCAGGCAGATGCCCGCGGTCTTGCCCGGCTGGTTCAGCTTGGCCGCGAAGCTCTGCACCTGGGCCCAGGTCGGGTTCGCGGGCATCGTCAGCCCGGCCGCCTTGAACATGTCCTTGCGGTAGTAGAGCATCGAGGACTCGCCGTAGAACGGCACCGCGTACAGGTCGCCGTTGTAGGACAGGGCCTTGGCCACGGGCGGGAGCAGGTCCGAGGCGTCGTAGCTGGCGTCGCTGGAGATGTAGGTCTTGGTCAGGTTGGTCAGCCAGCCGTTCTTGGCGAACAGCGGGGCCTCATACGGGCCGATCATGATGACGTTGAAGGAGTTGCTGTGCGTGCTGACGTCCTTCTCGATCGCGGCCCGCAGGTCACCTTCGGTGTAGGTGGCGAACTTGACCTTGATCCCGGGGTACTGCTTCTCGAAGCTGGACGAGGTCAGCGGGATCATCTGGCCAGTGATCAGCGGGTTGGAGACCACGGCCACGGTGACCGTGCCGGAATTGCTGCTGGAGCTGCTGCTTGCGCTCGAGCCGCTGCTCGAGCACGCGGCCAGCGCGACAAGCGCGGCGGCGCAGCCCACGGCCCCGAGCGAGCGGAGCCTGAAATGGGACGAGCTCATGCGAGAACCTCCGCGTCGGTGAGAAGGGTGCGGGTGGCGGTTGTTCGCCAGACCCCCAGCGGAGGGGCGCCTTTGACGGTGCGGAACCCGGGTCGCCCCTGACCGTTGGTAACGTTACCGAGCTTGCCGCGAACGTACGCTTTTGGTCGCCGCAACGTCAACCCTCCGCAACCAAATCGATACCTGTATGCTGGGAACTCATCGAGGGTCAGGCTGTGGCGGACAGGAGTTCGGCGTTGGGGAACGATCCCATTCCTGGCCGTGCCGGTGCCGCTCACCCGACGATGCGCGATGTGGCGGCCCTGGCCGGAGTGGGCGTCATGACCGTCTCGCGCGTCGTCAATGGCCGGGGCGGCGTCGGCCCTGAACGGGCGGCCCGGGTCCTGCGGGCCATCGAGAAGCTGGACTACCGGCACAACGTGACGGCCCGGCACCTGCGGCTGACCGGGCAATCTACCGCGACCATCGGCGTCCTGCTCGAAGACGTGGCCAACCCGTTCGCCGCCGAACTGCTTCGCGCGGTCGAGAACGTGATGGGCGAGCAGGGCTGCCTGGTGCTGTGCGCCAGCTCCGACGGGGATCCCGAGCGGGAGAAGGCCCTGCTCGGCGCGTTCTGCACCCGGCGCGTCGACGGGCTGATCATCGTGCCGTCCGGCCCGGACCATCGTTACCTGCTGCCCGAGGTGCGCCGCGGCACCCAGGTGGTGTTCGCCGACCGCCCGGTGTCCACCGTCGCCGCGGACACAGTGGTCAGCGACAACTTCGGCGGAGCCCGGCTGGCCGTGTCCCACTTGCTGGCCCGCGGGCACACCCGGATCGGCTTCCTGTCCGACCTGCGCCGGATCTACACCGCGGCCGAGCGCTTCCGCGGCTATCTGGACGCCTTGCGCGCCGCGGGCCTGGAACCGGACGAGCGGCTCATCCATCAGGACGTGCACTCGGCCCAGTCGGCCGAGCGGGTCACGCACGGCCTGCTCAGCTCGCCCGCCGCCCCCACCGCGATCTTCACCGCGCAGAACCTGCTGACCATGGGCGCGCGGATGGCGCTGCGGTCGCTGGGCGCGGAGCGGACCGTGGCGCACGTCGGCTTCGACGACATCCCGCTGGCCGAACTGGTCGATCCCGGCATCACGGTCGTCGCGCAGGACCCGCCGGCCATGGGCGCCCTGGCCGCCCAGATGCTGCTGCACCGCATCCGCGAGCCGCAGGGCGCGCCCGAGACGGTAGAGATCCCCACCCGGCTGCTCACCCGGGGATCAGGTGAGATCCTGCCGGGCGGCTGGCCCGGCGGAGCTGGCCGGCGGCCGGCTACCCGGCCCGGCGAAGATGCAAGCCTGAGCCGGTCATCGTAGGCTCTATGGCCGTGGTCTGTACCTTTTGCTCCCAGCGCGCCCACCCCGCCCCGGCACTGCGGGTACGCACGTGATCACGGTCGCCGGCGAGGCCCTGATCGACCTCATCGTGGATCCGGCCGGCCACATCGATCCGCGGTTCGGCGGCGGCCCGTTCAACGTCGCGCGCGCCGTGGCCCGGCTCGGCCAGCCCTCCACCTTCCTCGGCCGGCTGTCCGGGGACCGCTTCGGGCGGCTGATGCGGGCGGACCTCGACCGTAACGGGGTGCTCGTCGCCATCGACACCCCGGCCGACGCACCGACCACCCTGGCCATGGTGGACCTCGATCCGGACGGCGTGCCCGCTTATCACTTCTACCTGTCCGGGACATCGGCGGCCGCCATCGAGCCCGGCCAGGCGGTGCTGCCGGCCGGCACCACCGCACTGCACGTGGGCAGCCTCGGCCTGGTCATGGAGCCGGCCGGCAGCAGCCTGGAGCAGCTGGTCACCGGGCTGCCCGACGGGATCACGGTC
>JBAPYC010001169.1:0-2846 GCA_049284535.1 Streptosporangiaceae bacterium | reverse complement strand
CCTGGAACTCGACCTGGTTCAGGCCGCGGCGGGTCTCGGTGCCCAGGCCCGCCGGGCCGCCACCGCGGCGGACCTGAGGGCCGCGCTGGCCGAGACCCGCGGGCACCCAGGCCCGGTGGTGATCGTGGTCCCGGTCATCCCGCACGCCGACCTGCCCGGCGCGGGCGTGTGGTGGGACGTGGCCCCGGCCGAGGTCTCCACCACTGCGGTCACCGGTGATCTGCGCACGGACTACGAAACCGACTCCAAGAGCCAGAGGTGGTACGGATGAGCCCGCGCCCGCTTGAGCCCGCCCCGCTGGGGCCCAGTCCGCTCAGCCCCAGTCCTCTCAATCGCGGCGCGCTGGCCGCGGCCGTCCGGTCCGGCACCCCGACCCTGGGCACCTTCATCGGGGCCGCGTCGGCGCTCACCGCGGAGGTGTGCGCCGCCGCCGGAGCCGACTGGGTGCTGCTCGACCTCGAGCACGGCGGCGGGGGCGAAGAGCAGATCCGCGACGTCGTCCCGGCCGCCGGGAGCTACGGAGTGCCCACCGTCGTACGGGTGGAATCCGCCGCCCGCATCCGGATGGGCCGGGTCCTGGACAACGGGGCGGCCGGCATCATGCTGCCCCGGCTGGACTCCGTGGACGACGTGGCCGAGGCCATCAGGCACCTGCGGTACCCGCCCACCGGAGACCGGGGCGTGGCCACCTACAACCGGGCCTGCCGGTTCGGCCTGGACCCCGGAGCACTGGACCGGGCCAACGATGAGATCCTCGCCGTGGTTCAGATCGAGTCGGCCGCCGCCGTCGGCAACGCCGACCAGATCGCCAAGCTCGACGGGGTCGATGTGCTGTTCGTCGGCCCCCGCGACCTCAGCCACGACCTCGGCGTGCCAGGCAACACCGCCGCGCCGGCCTTCGTCGAGGCAATCGAGCAGGTCAAAGAGGCTAGCCGGCGCCACGGCAAGGCCTGCGGCCTGCTCGTCAACGATGGCGCCACCGCCGCCCAGCGGCTGGAACAGGGCTGGTCGTTCGTTGGCATCGGCTCCGACATGACCCTGCTGGCCAACGCGGTCGCCGCCGAGTTCGGCCGCGCCCGTACCTGATCCCGGATCCACCTGAGCTAACCAGGGACACCATGATGAGCATCACCGAGGACGGTTACCGCCAGCCCGGCATCGGCCTGATCAGCGTGGGCTGGATGGGCAAGCTGCACAGCCGCGCCTACCAGGCCATCGGGATTGTCTACCCCGACCTGAAGATGCGGCCCCGGCTGGTGCATGCGGCCGACACCGCGCCGGACCGGGCCGGGTACGCCCGTGACGTCCTGGGCTACGCGCGGGCCAGCACCGACTACCGGGACGTGCTCGCCGATCCCGAGGTCGAGGCGGTGTCCATCTGCGCCCCCAACATGCTGCACGCCGAGATCGGCGTGGCCGCAGCTCAGGCCGGCAAGCCGTTCTGGATCGAGAAGCCGGTCGGCCGGGACGCTGCCGACACCGCGGCGGTCGCGGCCGCGGCCCAGGCGGCCGGCGTCACCACCTCGATCGGCTACAACTACCGCCACGTCCCGGCCGTGGAGCGGGTCCGCGAGCTGATCGCGGCGGGCGAACTGGGCCGGATCACCAACGTGCGCGCGGTGTTCTTCAACAGCTATGCGGCCGACCCCAACGGCGCCCTGTCCTGGCGGTTCCGGCGGGCCGAGGCGGGCAGCGGGGCCCTGGGCGACCTGCTCAGCCACGTGGTGGACCTGATGCAGTACGTCGTGGCCCCGATCACCTCGGTCAGCTCGCTGCTGTCCACCGTGTACACCCAGCGGCCCATCCTGCCGATGGGATCGGCCACTCACTTCGCCGTCATCGAGAACGGCGAGCCGGGTGACGTCGAGAACGACGACTACGCCGCGGCCCTGGTCCGGTTCGACGATGGCTCGCCGGCCCGCGGGGCCGTCGGCACCCTGGAGGCGTCCCGGGTCAGCGTCGGCCCGCAGTGCGGGCTCGGCTTCGAGATTTACGGCACCGAAGGATCGGCCGCCTGGAATTTCGAGCAGATGAACGAGTTGCGGCTGTGCCTGGGCCGCGGCGGGGCCAACGCCGGGTACACCACCGTGCTCGGCAACGCATCCATGGGGGACTACGGCCGGTTCCAGCCCGGGCCGGGCAACAGCATGGGTTACGACGACCTCAAGGTCATCGAGGCCAGGAAGTTCCTGGTCGCGGTGGGCGGAGGCGAGCAGCGCAACTCCACCATCGCCGAGGCGCTGGCGGACGCCGAGGTCATCTCGGCCGTGGCCGCCTCGGCTCAGGACGGCGCCTGGCATTCCGTGACCCCGGTCCCGGGTGCCACCTTCGGCCACCCGCGTTCCGATGGCTGAGACAGCCGCCGCCCCGGCCTCAGCCGGGAATCCGGGGGAGCTGCCGGTGGTGGTGGCGCTCGGGCCGGTCGATCCCGGGCTGGTGTCCGGTGTCTTCGCCGGTCACTGCCGCTTCGTGGCCGAACCGGCGCCCGCTGACCTGGCCGCGGCGGCAGGAGCCGTCGTCCGCGCCGAGGCCCAGGTCGATGCGGGCCTGCTTGACCGGGCGCCATGCCTGCGGGTCATCGCCCGCACCGGCGTCGGCGTCGACCGGGTCGACGTGGCCGCGGCTACGGCCCGGGGCGTCGCCGTGGTGATCACGCCCGGCGCTGGCGCGGCCGCGGTGGCCGAAGGCGCCATCGGCATGGCCTTGCACCTGGTCAAGCGGTTCGGCCCGCTGACCGACCTGGTGCGCCAGGGCCGCTGGGCGCAGCGTGCGGCCGTCTGCGTCGGTGACCTGGATGGCGCCACGCTCGGCGTCGTCGGCTACGGCCGGATCGGCCGCCGCACGGC
>JBAPYC010001168.1:0-2645 GCA_049284535.1 Streptosporangiaceae bacterium | reverse complement strand
GGGCAACCTGATCGGGGGCGTCGGCCTGGTGACTTCCATCCGGCTGCTGCGCGTCCCGCACCGCGTCGCCGAAGAACGCGCCGCGCTGAACCCGGACCAGTGACCCCGCTGGAGCAAGTCCGGCCGGCGCGGTGCGGGGCACCCGCGCTGATGTTCGGCCCGAAGCCGGCCACCCACGACCACTGCACGCTGGGCGGCGTGATCGGCAACAACTCGTGCGGGCCGCACATGGCGTCGGCTCATCGTCCTGAACGGATCAGCCGTGGTCCGCACGGCGATGGCCGGATCGTCGGTCTGCGCGGCCGGTAAGGCAAGGCTCGGTTCGTTCGCCTGGTTCAACTCCGGCCTCGGGCACCATGTCCCGCTCGGCCTGGCCGGCCCGGGAGTGAAAATATGGGACCGTGAGCAACCTGGACCCGGCCCCGGAGGCCGTGAGCCTGACCCCGGGCGTAGTACGAGCGGTGGACGTGGTCGAGGCCCGCAAGGCGGCAATTGGCGACGGCACCGAGGTGCGCCGGCTGCTGCCGCAGCGCAAGCTGCGTACCATCGGCGCCTGGTGCTTCGCGGACCACTTCGGCCCGGACGATGTCAGCCGGGGACCGGGAATGCAGGTGCCGCCGCACCCGCACATCGGCCTGCAGACCGTCAGCTGGCTGTTCCAGGGCCTGGTGCTGCACCGGGACAGCCTGGGCAGCCGCCAGCTGATCCGCCCGGGCGAGCTGAACCTGATGACCGCCGGCCGGGGGGTCGCCCATTCGGAGGAATCGGCCGCGGGCCGGCCCCCGGTCTTGCACGGCCTGCAGCTGTGGATTGCGCTGCCCGGGGCACAGCGACACACCGGGCCGCGGTTCGCCCACCACGCCGGGCTGCCGGTGGTGCGCGAAGGCAGCGCCAGGGTGACCGTGGCCATCGGCGAGTACCGGGGTGAACGGTCACCGGCGCAGGTGTTCAGCCCGCTCGCCGGGTTCGAGGTCGCCGTCCCGGGCGGCGATGACGCTACCCTGGCCGTCCGGCCAGACTTCGAGTACGGCGTGATCGCGGCCGACGGGTCCGCCCTGGTCCAGGGCGCGCTGATTACGCCCGGGCTGCTCGCCCACCTGCCACCGGGGCTGTCGCGGATCACCCTGTCCCCCGCGACCGGCCGCCCCTGGGCGCGCTTCTTCGTGATCGGCGGCGCACCGTTCGCCGAGAGGCTGCTGATGTGGTGGAACTTCGTCGCCCGTACCGGGGAGGAGATCGCTGCGGCCCGCGAGGACTGGACGGCCGGCCGGCTCGGCGAAGTCCATGGCTACGCGGGCGAGCCGCTGGCCGTCCCCGCCCTGCCCGAGATCCCGCTCAAGGCTCGCTGACGGGCCCGCTGGCCGGGTGTCTCATTGCTGGCGCGGAACCTTACTGGCGCGGAACCGGCTCGTTGGCCGCCGGCACCTGAGGCGCGGGCTTGGTGCTCACCTCCTGCTGGGCGGTGAGCAGTCCCGCCGCAGCCGAGGCCAGGGTGAGGGCGGCCGGGGACCGCGGGTAGCCAGCGGCGGGGCCGCCGAAGTTCAGCGCCGAGGTAAAGTCCCCGCAGGCGCGCCGGCGCCAGGCGGAGATGTTCGGCTCGCGGACGCCGAACCGCTTCTCGATGAGGCGGATCAGCGAGGTGTGGTCCAGGACGTCCGGGCAGACCCGGCCGCCCGCGGACCAGGGCGACACGACGACGGCCGGGACCCGGAAACCCAGCCCGATCGGCTCGCCCCGGACCGACTCGTCCGGCGTCCCGTGCGGCGCGGTGGGCGGCGGGACATGGTCGAACAGCCCGTCGTTCTCGTCGTAGGTGAGGATGAACAGGGTCGAGCGCCACAGCTCCTCGTTCGAGGCAATCGCATCGAGCTTGCTGGCCACGTACTCGGCCCCCGCGGCCGGGTAGTAAGCGGGGTGCTCGCTCTGCGCGGTCGGCGCGACGATCCAGGACACCTGCGGGAGGCGGCCCGCCCGGGCGTCCTGCTCGAACCATCCCGCCGTGCCCTTGCGCATGCCCCGCTGCCACAGCGGCGAGGACACCGGCGCGGCGGCGAACTGCCTGAACCAGGCCAGGGCGTTGTCGTCGTAGTTGTCCTCTTCCTGGTAGACCTGCCAGCTGATGCCCGCCCGCTGCAGCCGCTCGGGGTAGGTGGTCCAGGACAAGATGGCGTTGTCGAAGGCGGGGGTGTCCTCGATGACCGGGCCGCCGCCGGTTCCGCGGGGGTCGATCATGCCGGTCCACATGTACAGCCGGTTCGGGTTGGTCGGGCCGAGCACCGAGCAGTGATAGCTGTCGCAGATGGTGAAGGCCTGGGCCAGCGCCCACTGGAACGGGATGTCGCCTTGCGTGAAGTACCCCATGGTGAACGGGCCCTTGGCCGCGATCCACTGGTCCATCTTCCCGTTGTTCCAGGCCTGATGCTGGGTCGGCCAGGAGTGGTCGGTACCCGGCGTGGCCTGCGCGCTGGTGGTGGCGGTGTCGTAGCGGAACGGTGTCAGGTACCCCTGCGGGTGGCCGGGATCAGGCTGGCGGAACACGGAGCCGCCGCCGGGCAGCGTGATCGCGGCCGGGTCAGCGAAACCCCGTACCCCCGCCATGGTGCCGAAGTAGTGGTCGAAGCTGCGGTTCTCCTGCATCAGGATCA
>JBAPYC010001167.1:0-8903 GCA_049284535.1 Streptosporangiaceae bacterium | reverse complement strand
GGCCTGGAGGCGGCGCCCCGGGCCCGGGCCCGCGTCGTGATCGCGGCCGCCGCGACCCAGGACCGCGGCCCGCGCGAGGCCCTGGCCGAGCTGGCGTACCTTGATGCCGACCCGGCCCGGGTGGCTCCAGTCGACGTCGACGCCCTGACCTACCGGGGCGTGCTCCGGCTGCTGACCGGCGACCTGGGCCTGGCGGTGACGGACCTGGCGGCCAGCGTGACCATGGTGAACCGGGGCGTCCCGCCCACCATCGGCTTGCGCGCCTACTTCTACCTCGCCCTGGCGCAGTACCTGGCTGGCGAGTGGGACGATGTGCTGCTCACCGCGGAGCAGGGACTCTCGGCCGCGGCGATCCATCACCGCCGCTTCGAGCTGCCGCTGCTCCAGCTGGCGGCGGCGTGCGTGCCGGCCGGCCGCGGCGCGGCCGAGGAGGCGGTACGGCACGTGCGGCTGGCCGAGGAGGCGGCAGCCAGCCTGGACTACCGGCAGGAACGCGTGTACGCGGCGATGGCCCGGGCGATGGTGGACCAGGCTGCGGGGGACTACCTGGGCATGGCTGACGCGCTGGGGCCCTGGCACGGGGCGGCCCTGGACGCGCGCAGCCGGGTGTACGCAGTGCTGTGGCAGCCGCTGCTGGCGGAGGGCCTGATCGGCTCGGGCCAGACCGGCCCGGCGGCGGCCGTCCTGGACCAGCTGGGTAGCGCTGCGCAGCTGGATGGCGCTGCGCAATTGGAGGACGCTGCGCAGTTGGATGACGCTGCGCAATTGGAGGACGGCGCCCCCGGCTACCTGCAGCCGGCCCTGGCCTGGCTGCGGGGCTGGCTGGCCGAACTGACCGAACGCCCGGAGGAGGCACTGCGGATCTACTCCGGCGCTGCGGGCGCCGCCAGCAGCGCCAGCCCGGTGTACACCGCCCGGCTGCTGCTGGCCCACGGCCGTCTGCTGCGCCGCACCGGCAACCGGAAGGACGCCATCGACTGCCTCCGCCGCGCCCGTTCCCTGTTCGCGGCCCTGCGTGCCACCCCGTTCACCGAACGGGCCGACCAGGAACTGGCCGCCTGCCATCTGCCCCGCAACCCGGGGGCGAAGAAGAAGTCGTATCTGGAGCTGACCAGCCGGGAAACCGAGGTCGCTCACCTGGTTGGCAAGGGCCTGTCCACCCCGGAGATCGCCACTGAGCTGTTCATCAGCCGCAAGGCGGTGGAATACCACCTGGGCAACATCTACGCCAAATATGGCATTCACAGCCGTAAGCAGCTCCGCCGCCTGGTCGAGGGCTGGCGCGAGCCCGCCACGGTGTGAAGGCAGGTGAGGGGGCCGAGCCTAGGCGGGTCCGAGCAGGCTCTCCAGGTCGCCTGGCGCACCGTAGTGCACCGCGCGCCAGCCGCAGCGCCGGGCCGCCTCCACGTTGTCCGCGCCGTCGTCGGCGAAGCCGATCTGATCCGGCGGCACGCCGAGCAGGCCGGCCACCTGGCGGTAGACGGCGGGCTCGGGTTTGTTCGCGGCCAGGCGCCAGCAGAAGAACACGTGGCCGAACGGCGCGAATGCCTCGGGATACCGCCGGGTCAGCACCTCTTCTTCCAGCGGGCCGTTGTTGGTGAAGACCCCCAGCCCGGCGGCGGGCCGCCCGGCCAGCAGGCCGATCACCGCCGGATCTGGGCGGAACGCGCTGCACCAGGCGTCGTCCAGGCTCTCGTCCGGCCCGGCGTACCCGGTGATGCGGCGGATCCCGGCCCGCACCTGACCGGCTCCGGGATAGCGACCCGCGTCGCAGTCGCCGCTGAACCCGGACTGCCACAGCAGCTCGTCGACCCGCCTGGGCGGCAGGCCGAGGCAGCCGGCGAGCACATCCAGCCGGTGCTCGTGGTCGAATGAGAACAGCACCCCGCCCAAATCGAGCAGGACCACCGGCGACCGGTCAGTTGCCATTTATCCACGGTAGCGGCCTATCCACGGGTGCGGGCCGCCTGGCCCGCACCGTGACCCGCCATGTACCCTGCGGTGCCGGAAGGCGCCGGCCGGAAAGAATAATGGTGCAGGTCGGGTAGTCGCGGAAGGAGGTTGCGGATCATGGCTGACCACCAGATATTCACGTCCCGGCTGAGGGGCCGCCCGCTGCTGGACAGCGAGGACGTCATCATCGGCCGGATTCGCGACGTGGTCATCCTGTCCGCCACCGAAAACGATCCGCCGCGCGCGCTCGGGCTGGTGGTGACCCTGCAGCGCCGCCGCATCTTCGTCAACCTGGGCCGGATCGCGGAGATCTCTATCCAGGGCGCGCACCTCAACGGCGGCGTGGTCGACCTGGACCGCTTCACCCGGCGGGCCGGGGAGATCCTCGCCTCCGACCTGTACGGCCGGCCTACCGACGACGGGACCGTTGTCGACGTGGCCATCGTGCCGTGCGAGCAGAAGCGGATCGGCTGGGAGGTCTCGGCGCTCGCCATCTCCCAGGGCCGCAGCCTGCTGCACCGCGGCACCACCATCGTGCCCTGGGACAAGCACCCCGAACTCTTCCATACCGGTCCGATCGGCGATCAGCTGGCCAGCCTGCGTGAGCTGCAGCCGGCCGACCTGGCCAGATCGATCGAGGCCATGTCACCCAGCCGCCGGGACCAGCTCGCGGCCGCCCTGGACGACGAGGAACTCGCCGACCTGCTGGAGGAGATGCCCGAACAGGACCAGATCCGGCTGCTGGACGGCCTGGAGCTTGAGCGCAGTGCCGACGTGGTGGAAGAGATGCAGCCCGACGACGCCGCGGACCTGCTGGCCGAGATGACGCCCGAGCAGCGCGAGCGGCTGCTGACCGCGATGGAATCGGTCCAGGCCGCGGATCTGCGGCGGCTGCTCGGGTACGGGCCGACGACGGCGGGCGGCCTGATGACGTCCCAGCCGGTGGTCGTCACCCCGGAGATGCCGGTGGCCGAGGTGCTGGCCCGGATCCGGGATCCGGAGATGCCGGTCACCTCGGCGGTGCAGGTGTACGTGTGCGAGCCGCCGATGACGACACCGACCGGCCGCTACCTGGGTACGGTCGGGTTCCAGCGGCTGCTGCGCCGGGCCCCCGCGACCAAGGTCGGCGACTGCATCGAGTCCAGCGTGTTCGTCCGGGCCAACCTGCCCGAACGCGAGCTGGCGGCCCGGCTCGCGGCCTACAACCTGGTTGGCGTGGCCGTGTGTGACGATGACGGCGGCCGGCTGCTGGGCGCGGTGACCGTGGACGACGTGCTTGACCATCTGCTGCCCGCGGGCTGGCGCATGACAGGAGATTAGAATGGCGCGTTTTTCCCCCCGCCGGCTCGCCGAGCGGGCCGACCTGTCCGTGCCGCGTGGCTCGCCACAAATGGGCGCCCGCTATGACGCCGACGCGTTCGGCCGGATCTCCGAGGGCGTCGCCCGGTTCCTCGGCACGGGCCGGTTCCTGGTCGGCCAGACCGTGATCGTGATCGGCTGGATCATCCTCAACACGGTGGGCCTGGTCAATCACTGGGATCCGTACCCGTTTATCCTGCTCAACCTGGCCTTCTCCACCCAGGCCGCGTACGCCGCGCCGCTGATCCTGCTGGCCCAGAACCGGCAGGACGACCGGGACCGGGCCAACATCGATCGCGACCGGGAGGTGGCGGCCCGGACCCAGGCCGACACCGAGTTCCTGGCCCGCGAGCTGGCCGCGGTCCGGCTGGCCCTGGCTGACGTGGTGACCACCCAGGACCTGGATGACTCGATGTCCCGGCTGGCCAAGCTGATCGCCGACCAGCCGCTACCGGACGGCGCGGCCGCCGGGGACCACCCCGCTCCGCCGAACGGCCAGCTGCCCCGGGAGGGCTCGACGTGACGGGCGCGATCGCCCCGCTGACTGGTTTCGCTCTGTGGGCCCGCGGCGACCTGCTGGAGATCGTGCTGCTGATCCTGGGTGCGATCCTGCTCACCCGGCTGGCAGAGTGGATCCGCGGGCGGGTGGTGGCCTACATCGACCGGCAGGCGCGGGAAACCGATGAGCTGGAGCGCTCCGAGGCGGCTAAGCACCGGCACGTCGTCGCGCAGGTCGTCACGTGGTCGGTGCTGGCCGTCGTATATGTGATCACCGCCGTGCTGGTGGTGATCCGGCTGGGGGTGCCGCTGGCCGGGCTGATCGCGCCGGCCGCCCTGCTCAGCGCCGCGCTCGGGTTCGGTCTGCAGCGGTTCGTCCAGGACATCGGCGCGGGCCTGTTCATCACCGGCGAGAAGCAGTACGGCTTCGGTGACGTCGTCCGGATCGAGGTCACCGGCGTGTCCCAGCCGGCCGTGGGCACGGTCGAGGACGTCACGCTTCGCGTTACCCGGCTCCGGTCGGTCAGCGGCGAGGTCATCACCACGCCGAACGGCCAGATCACCCAGGTCACCAACCTGTCGCGGGACTGGGCCCGTGCCGTCATCGACGTGCCGGTCCCCTCCACCGTGGACGTCAGCCAGGTGACCGAGATCCTGCGCCAGGTCGGCCAGGAAGCCTACGCCGACGAGCGGCTGCGCAAGCTGATGCTCGACCCGCCGACCGTCATGGGCGTAGAGAAAATAGAGGTCGACACGTACTCGGTGCGGATGGTGGCCCGGACGCTGCCCGGTGCGCAGTTCGGCGTCGGCCGGGAATTGCGCGCCCGGGTGGCCTCGGCCTTCCGGCGCGAGGGCATCAACGTCCCGGCCGACCTCGACACCGGGCGCGCGCCCGGGGACACCCCGTGACCGGTCACCGGCCCCGAACGTCGACCCTCGTGCTGGTCGTGCTGTTCCTGGCCGTGGCCGCCCTGTACGTCTGGGTGCGGCCGGAGACCCCGGCCACGACGGGCTCGGTCGCCCGGGCCAGCACCTCGTCGCCCACGTCGACGGCCTCGGCGGCGGGGAGCCCGACGACCACCCACAGCCACAGCACGTCGCCGTCGCCGCAGCTGTCCGCCACGCCGTCCCCGTCGCCGGCCACGACCGCGCCGGCCGTGGGTGGTTCCGGGCCGTCGGCGGCCTCACCATAAGCGGGTGCGCGGCATGACCTGGGGCAAGCGCGGTGACATGATCGCGCACGTGCCGATCCGCTGAATGGCGTCATTTATGGGTGAACCCAGGCAAAGATCACAGCTGCTGACATACCATGAAGTGGAGTCTCGACCGACACTTGGAGTGGAACTGTGGGGTACGCGGGACTGCAGCCCGAGGACCCGCATGAGATCGGGCCATACCGGCTGCTAGGTCAGCTGGGCAGCGGTGGCATGGGCCAGGTGTTCCTGGGCATGTCGACCGGCGGCCGCCCGATCGCCGTGAAGGTCATCCGGCCCGAGCTCGCCGATGATCCCGGTTTCCGGGCCCAGCTGCGGGTCGAGGTCGCCGCAGCCCAGAAGGTGAACGGCCTGTACACGGCGCTCGTCGTCGACGCTGACCTGGATGGCCCGGTGCCGTGGCTGGCGACGGCCTACGTTGCCGGGCCCTCGCTGGCTGATGTGGTCAACGAGCACGGCCCGCTGCCTGTCGACACGGTGGCGACCCTGGCCGCGGGGCTGGCCGAAGGCCTGAGCGCCATCCACGCCGCCGGCGTCGTGCACCGCGATCTGAAGCCCTCCAATGTGCTGCTCTCCAAGGACGGGCCGCGGGTCATCGACTTCGGCATCTCGCTGGCCGCCGAGGCGGCCATGCCCACTGGTGGCGACTTCATGATCGGCTCGCCCGGGTACATGTCCCCCGAGCAAATCATCGGCGCAGAGGTCGGGCCGCCCAGCGACATCTTCAGTCTCGGCGCCGTGCTCACCTTCGCCGCGACCGGCGAGGGGCCGTTCGGCAGCGGGTCCCGCACCGAGCTGCTGGACCGGATAGCCAAGCTGCCGCCCGACCTCGGGTCGATACCAGATGCGCTGCGGCCGCTGGTCAAGGCCTGCCTGGCCAAGGACCCGCGCCGCCGGCCGACGGCCCAGGATCTGCTGGACCGGGTGGGCGCCCTGGCGCCCGAGCCAGGATGGATCGCCGATTCGGTATTCGCCGGCTTCACCGCGGGCGAGGACACGGTCGGGTTCAGGGCCCTGGCCGTTCCGTCCGTCGCTGCCGGCGCGGATGCCGACGGCCTGCTGGAGGCGCCGGCCTCGGAGCTCACCATGCCGGGTATCGCGAAGCGGCCTGGCCGGCGACGCCGCTCGCGATCACTGCTCCCGGCCTACGTCAGCGCCGGGCTCGTGGTCGTCTCCGCGGTGGCCGTCCTCGCCCTGACGAAGCCCGGGAGCATACCGGTGGTTGGGCACGCCGCCCAGCCACAGGTAGCCGCGAGCGCGCTGGCTGCGGCGCCGGCCATCCCGGCGAACCCGAGCGGCTCGTCGTCGGCCAAGCCCACACGCTCGGGCAAGTCCGCGCCGAGCGTATTCGTGACCCCGGTCCAGAACCAGGCCGTCACCCCGTCCGTGCTGGGCCCGACGTCAACACTGGGCCCGACGTCAACACTGGGCCCGACGCCAACGGCCAAGGCTTCCGCGACGGCGAGCAAGAGCCCGGCCAAATCGGCGTCGCCGACTCCGACGAAGTCCGCGACAAAGTCGGCGACCCCGACGCCGACCCCGACCGTCAGCAAGACCCCCACGCCGACCCCCACACCCACGCCCACGCCCACCACACCCACACCCACGGTCTCTTCGGCGCCGCCGACCACGACGCCCAGCACCACGGCGGCCAGCACCACCGCGGCGCCTGTCGTCAGCTCCTCGTCGGCCGTGCCGTCGTCGAGCACCAGTTCCTCCGCGTGACCTGCGGGATCACTTAGCGGGCCGCGCGTTCGGCCCGGACTAGCGTGTCGATGGCGGTGGCTGGGCCGTCCGGCCGCTGGACGGTGCGCCGGACCCGTTCGGCCCGCAGGATGCGCAGCCCGGCCAGCTCGGCCGCGATCGTCTCGGGGGTGTAGAGCACCTCGGGGTAACGCGGTCCGCCGACGCCCTCGGTCAGGTTGGCCAGGTCGTGCCCGACCAGCAGCAGCGTGCCGCCCGGGGTCAGCGCGGCGGCCGAGGCAGCCAGCACCCGGGCGCGCAGCTCGGCGCCGACCTGCAGGTAGGCGATGAGCACCAGGTCGAAGGTGTCCCGGGCCGGGACGTACTCGCCCAGGTCGGCGACGACCCAGTCCACCTGGCCGTCCGGGACGCCCCGGGCGGCGGCCAGCGAGCGCCCCTTGTCCAGGCCGACGCGGGAGAAGTCCACGGCCGTCACCGCCCAGCCGTGCTCGGCCAGCCAGACCGAGTTGCGTCCCTCCCCGGCGGCCAGGTCGAGGGCCCGTCCCGGCGCCAGCCCGGCCAGCTCAGCGGTCACGAACAGGTTCGGGTGCATGGACCATTCGAACTCGGCCCGCGAGTACCGCTCGTCCCACCGGTGCCTGTCCACCCGGACACTCTAGGCCGCGTGCCCTTGGGGAGACCTCGGAGGACTAGTCGGCCCGAGCCCGGCTGAGCACCTGACGCAGCCGGACCCGGGACCCGGTACGCAAGATGGATCGCCCGTAGATGGTGGCGGCGGTCCGCGCCATCCACACCGTGCCCGCGGCGACCAGGACCGCGGAGACGCCCGCCTGCCAGGCAGGCACGTCCCCGGCCGCGTACAGCACCGGCATCGCTACCGGGGCGGTGGGCGGCAGGAAGCCAAGGACGCGGTAGAACACGTTGGCCCCGTTAGCGTAGATCACCGTGTAGGACAGCGCGTAGGCGATGATCAGCGGGATCTGCACCGGCAGGATCACCGACCCCACGTCGGACTGCCGGCTGACCAGGGACCCGGCCGCCGCGTAGGCGGTGCAATAGAAGGCATAACCGAGCACCAGGAACACCGCACCGCAGATCACGATGCCGGGCGCGGCCCCGTGCACCAGGCTGGATCCGACCGCGGCGCCGAGGCCGAGGAACACCACGAGCATCAGGGTGGCTTGCGCCAGGGCCAGCACCCCGATGCCGGTCACCTTTCCCACCAGGAGCTGGATCGGCCGGACCGAGGCCAGGATCACCTCGACGATCCGGTTGGACTTCTCCTCCCCGACGCCCATCGCGATCTGGGAGCCGTAGGCGCTGATCAGTATCCACACCAGTACCACGGTAAACAGTCCGGTCAGGCGGCGGCTCAGGCTGGCCGACGGCGGAGTCAGGCCGCGCACCGGCAGGGCGACGCCGCTGGCGGCCGCGCCGGGCGGCAGCTGACCGAGCAGCTTGCTCAGGCCGGCCACGTCCGCGATGGCGCTGGCCAGGCCGCCCCCCGAGCCGTCGTTGATGGCGACCTGCTTGACCACGACCTCCTGCCCGCTGACCAGGACCGCGCCCAGGTTCCCTGACCGCAGCCCGGCCTGCGCCGCGGCCAGGCCGGGCTGCGGCACCACGGTGACCGCGGTACCGGTCAGCCGGCCCGCCTCCCTGACGATCCCGGTAGCTGCGGCCACCGATCCGCCCACCACACCGGCCCGCTGCGGCTTGCTGTTATGAGCCACGATGGCCGGGATGGTCACCCCGGCCGCTACCACCACCAGCAGCAGCAGCACGATCGTGGTCACGGCAAACGCCCGGGACCGCCCCCGCTGCCGTATCTCCCGCTGTGCGATGATCCCGGTCAGCCGCAGCCAGTGCGAGTTCACGCGTCCTCACCGACCACATCGCGGAACACCTCGGACAGCCGCCTGGTCTCGAAGCTGAAGTGCTCGACCGTGCCCGCGGTCCGGGCCGCGTCCAGCACCCGCTGGGAATCAGCGCCCGGCGCCAGGGTGAACAGCACGGTGCCGTTGTTTACCGCCTCCACCGTGGCCAGCGCCGGATCCAGGCCCCGGCCCCAGGCGCCGGCCGGATCCTCAGCCACCTGCACCGCCAGCCGGGGCCGCCCGCCGCGTTCCAGCGCGGCCACCGGGCCCTGGGCCACGACCCGGCCGCGGTGAATGA
>JBAPYC010001166.1:0-4100 GCA_049284535.1 Streptosporangiaceae bacterium | reverse complement strand
CCATAGAGCAAGCGATCATGACAGCAAATAGGCGCGCGCAAACATAGACGGCCGCTTAACTGTTCAGCCGGACCCCGAACCCAGTCGCCGCCAGCTTCAGCAGGACCTGGCCGGGTGCCTGCAGGGCGGTCACCTTGGCCGCGCTCAGCTCCGCGAGCCGATCGCGGGCGGTCGCGTACGCCTGCGGCCCGCTCGCGCGGGCCTGGCTGAGAGCCACCGCGTTGGCCCACACCTTCTCCCGCGCCTCGCGCAGGAACCGCCGGGTGCCGCGCCGGTTAAGCGGCGCGAGCAGGCGGTCGAGGGCCGAGGCCGGGCCGGAGACGCTGGCGAGCTCGTCGCCTTCGGCGCACGGCGCGGGCTGCCGGTCCTGAACAGTCTGCTGCTCGGCATGAACGCGCACATCAACTACGACCTGCCGCAGGCCCTGCTGGCGGTGATCACTGACGAGGAATTCGGCGACGCGGCGCTGCTGGCCCGGCGGGAGGCTGATCACCGGGCCATCGACGAGGTCCTGGCCTCGCGCGTCGCCGCCGAGGACGACGAACTGAGCCGGATCTCCGGCCCGGCGCCGCTGCTGGACCGCCTGCTGCGGCCCCTCAGCCGGCTCGGCACCCAGCGCTTCCTGCGCGAGGCCAGGGCGAAGGTGTGGGCCAACGCGATCGCCCTCAGCCAGGCGCGCCGCCAGGGGCCGGACGCCTACGCCGCGCGGCTGGCCCAGCTGGAGCAGCTCAGCGCGGCCAAGGTCACCACGCTGCAGGCACCCGGCCAGGTGCTGCTGAAGCTCGCGGCCACCGGGTTCGGCGTCCAGCTGCCGCACTAGCGGCACGCTTGGGCTAGCGCACGCTCGGGGCTAGGCGGCGGCGAAGAATTCCCGCAGGCCGGGCATGATGGCGTCGGGCGCCACGTTGTGCGCCTGCCCGTCCAGCACCCGCAGGGCGGCTCCGGGGACCTCGCGGGCGACCGCCTCCCCGGCGCGAGCCATCCAGGCCGGGCTGCTGCCGCCGGTGAGCACCAGCGTGGGCTGGGTGACGGCGGCCAGCAGTGCCGCTGGCAACACGTTGTCCGGGCCCATGACGAGCGCCTCATACACCAGCGTCTGGGCGCCCGCCTCCATGGCCGCCCAGAAGGGCTGGGTGCGCATCGCCGCCACCGCCTCCGGGGCGATCTGGGCCGCCTCGAGCATGAACCGCTCGACCGCGTCGCCGGCCCGGCCCGCCTTGACCAGGCGGTCCAGCTGCTCAGCGAAGTCAGCGGGCAGCACCGGGGCGCCCTCGTCCACGTGATACGGCGGTTCCCAGACCGCCAGCCTGGAGATGGCCGGGTTCCGGGCCGCGGCCCGCAGGGCCAGGGCCGCACCCGAAGACCCGCCGAACACCGCCGCCGATCCGCCGGCCGCGGTGATCAGTGCCGCCAGGTCCTCGGTCTCCCGTGTCACCGTGTAGGGCAGCGTGTCCCCGCTGGCGCCGTGCCCGCGGCGGTCATAACTGAACACGGTGAACCACTGGGCCAGGCCCGCGGCCAGGCCTGACATGACAGGATCGTGCCGGTCCATCAGCGCCCCCTGGACCAGGATGACCGCTGGGCCCGCGCCGGACTGGTCGAAGACGATAGCGGTGCCGTCGGCGGAGGTCACCGTGCCGGTCCGCGTCGGGTTCACGCGGGCTGAATCAGGCACAGCGCTTCCCAGTGGTGCCCGTCGAGGTCGGTGAAGCCGCGCTGGTAACGGCCGCCGTCCTCGCGGGGCGCGCCGATCGCGCTGGCGCCCGCCGCGTCGGCCTTGGCGGCCAGCTCGTCGACCTGCTCGCGGGTCTCCAGGCCCAGGACCAGGATCACCTCGGTGCTCGTGGTCGCGTCGGCCACGCTCCGGCTGGCGTAGCCGGCGAACGCCGCCTCACTCAGCAGCATGACCTGGGTGTGCTCGCTGATGATGACCGACGCCATGTCGTCGGTAATGCCGTAGAAATCCAGGCCAAGGCCGGCGAAAAAGGCCGTCGACCGGTTCAGGTCCTTGACCGGCAGGTTGACAAACAGCTTGGTCGCCATCGGTTGCTCCATAGCACTAGGAAACGGATGCCTTCAGTCTGGCCAGCCGGGGCGCCTGCCGTATTGTCTCCTGCTGCCAGCTGGTTGACGATCCCGGCACGACGAGACAGTCTCAGGCGGGCGTCAGGTAACTGCGCCGGTACTCCGCAGGCGGGTGCCCGTACGCCTGCCGGAACAGCCGGCTGAAATGCGCCGGATCAGGCAGCCCCCATTTCGCCGCCACGGCACTGACTGGCACCGAGCGCAGCGCCGGGTCGGCCAGATCCGCGCGGCAACGCTCAAGGCGCCGGTGCCGGATCCACGCCGCCACCGAGGTTCCCTGGGTCTCGAACAGCCGGTACAGGTAGCGCACGGAGACGAAGTGGGCGGCGGCGACCAGGGCCGGAGCCAGATCGGTCTCGCCGAGGTGCTGCTCGATGAACGCGTGGACCCGCAGCAGCAGCGCCCGTTCGCGGGAGGGTTCTCCAAGAGCGTGACCCTGGGCGCTATGCTCGGCGATCGCCGCGGTGACCAGGGTCATGACCACCGTGGACAGCCGTGCCGCGCTGGCCGGGGCGTAGCTGTCCAGGTCCTGGGCGACCCGGCCGAGCAGGGGTGCGGCCAGGGCGCCGGCACCGCACTCGGCTGAGATCGGGACCGCGGTGGTCCTGGCCATCAGATCCATGGGCAGCCCCGCCATTTCATGCGGGAAGCCGAATACGCCCAGGTGAACGCCGGAGTCGTAGGCCAGTTCGTAGGGGCGGGTGAAGTCATAGACGGTGAACTGGCCCGGCCCGAGCTGCGCCATCCGGCCGCCCTGCTGCACGCGGGCCCGCCCGGACAGCACCAGCGCGACCCGGAAAAGCTCGGGGTGGTCCCGGCGGATCAGGCCCGATGTGCGGTAGACGCTGTGGGGTGTCGAGGTCCGGACCCGGCCGACGTTCACCGGCCCGAGCAGCCCGGCCTCGATCTCGCCCTCCAGCGGGGTATCCGGGTCGCTGCGCATGTCGAGCGGGCCGAGCGTGTCGCACACCACGCTGCGCCAGGTCTCGTGCCGCTGCGCGGGCGGGAGGTCGCTCGTGCGGATCAAGATGGTCATGTCCCGTTGCCCCTCTACGGCTGGCTCCCCTACCGCAAGGAGGACGCCCCCAGCTGATCATTTTCATCGTCACGTGGTCCAGCCGCCAGTTAAATAACCCGGGAGGGTGCGCGGGACGGGTATGCCGCTCCGGTCAGACCGGCCAGGTCTCCATCCGGTAGCCCATGTCCCAGAACATCCATTCATAACGGCTGGTGGTGCGGAAGTGACGGTGCACCCGCTCCCGTTCCGCCGGGCCGAGCAGCGGCCCGAGCTTGTCGGTTACGGCCAGCACCTGGCGGACCACGTCGCCGAACTCCTCGCTGCCGTACAGGTCGATCCAGCGCTGGTAGCGCGGGTCGGGTGAACCGCGGTGGTGCAGTTCCTTGCCGACCTCCCAGTAGATCCAGTAGCACGGCAGCACCGTGCCGACGCCCTCGGCATAGGATCCCGTGCTCACGGTGGCCAGCAGGTAACTGGTGTAAGCCAGGTTGGCCGGGGCGAGCTCGGCGCTCGCGGTGGCCGCGGGGTCGATGCCGAGATCGGCCAGCAGCGATCCGTGCAGGGTCTTCTCGACCGCGATGGCGTCGGCCGCGTGCCGCGCGAACATCTCGGTGGCGTCGGGGTCGTCCGCCCGGGCGGCGACGCCAGCCAGCGCTTCGGCGTAACGGCGCAGGTAGAGCGCGTCCTGAATGACGTAGAAAGCGAACGCCTCGTGCGGCAGGCTGCCGTCGGTCAGCCCGGTCAGGAACGGATGAGCCAGGATCGCCTGGTAGATGCCGGCCGCGCCCTGCCACAGCTCCTCGCTGAAGGTCATCGGGTCCTCTCCATCAGGCCCGGTCCTGCGGCCGGGCGACGCTCGGGCTGAACTCGTGCAGGACGTGGACGGGGCCGTCGCCGCCACCCAGCGTGGCCAGGCCATGCGCTACTGCCTGCCCGGCTACCGCCGCGGCCTGCCGGGCCGCCTCGGGCAGCGCCTGGCCGCACGCCAGGCCGGCCG
>JBAPYC010001165.1:0-2082 GCA_049284535.1 Streptosporangiaceae bacterium | reverse complement strand
GCCGAGGCCGCTGCGCGGGTGGCCTCCCGGCAGGGCCGCCCCGACGCGGACCGGCTCATCGCCGAGGCGCGCCGCGCGGCCGAGGCGGTGGCGGATCCCGGCGAACGCCAGATCTGCCTGGACCGGCTGGCCGCCCAACCCTGG
Organism: Streptosporangiaceae bacterium; assembly: GCA_049284535.1. Lineage (GTDB taxonomy): Bacteria > Actinomycetota > Actinomycetes > Streptosporangiales > Streptosporangiaceae > Palsa-504. The sequence continues at coordinate 1,938 of JBAPYC010001165.1, read as the reverse complement.
CACCTGCCTGCGCTCCCGGAGCTTGGCGGGTTAGCGGTAGATCTCCCGGCGGTGGGGAGCGTCAACGACGAGGACCAGCAGGACTTCATCATGAATCTCGTAGACGACCCGGTAATCGCCGACGCGGATGCGCCATGTCTCCCGGCCTACTAGCTTCTTGCAGCCGTCCGGCCGCGGGTTGCCGGACAGGCTCTCGATCGCCGTCAGGATTCTCCGGCGCAACGGCTTATCCAGGCCGGTGACCGCTTTGGCGGCCCGCCGGGAGATCTCCACGCGGTAGATCATGCTTGACCGCGCGCGCCCTCCGCCTCGGCGACCAGCTGGTCAAAGGAAATGACCTCATCCTCGCCGTTGGCCAGGCGACCTCGCGCTTCGTCGGCGCGGCGAGCCCAGTAATCGTCCTCGATCTTTTCGTAGTTCTCGGCGATATCCGCCGGCATGAGCGCGGCCACCCGCTGGCCGCGCCGGGTGAGGTAGATGAATTCGCCATCTGCCACCGCATCCAGAAGTTCGGAGATCCTGGAGCGGGCTTCGGATGCGGGAATCTCGCGAGTCCCGGATTCGTCCGGTGGCCCTAGCGGTTGTGCCGTCATGGTCGGATTGTACAATGCGACTGGCCTGTACAAAGCGTTCATAACTAGAAGCGCAGGGCCTACTGGACCGGCTGACCTGCCCGCGGCTTCGCCGATCAGCCGGACCGCCCGGTTCCGGCCGGCGCTGATGCCGACGTGACCGCCACGGCCCTGGCCGCCTGCGGGGCGCGCTGGCCGGCCCGGGCGGCGAGAGGTAACACGCCGCCCGTTCGGCCATAGGACCCATTTATCCCGAACGGCCTGCTATCAGCCCCGCCTCAGCCCGTTCCGGCCGCTTTCCATAACAGATGCTGACCAGGCCTACAGCTTTCCTTTAAGAACAGACCACACACTCTGCGTAAGGGTGAACACGCGGGCCGTCCCGCACTGCTGTCCGGATGATCTGGAGGTCTGCTGTGTCCACGGCCGCGGTTGATCTGCTGAGCTCGCCGGCCCTGCCACCGGCCGCTCCGGACCGGTCCCGGCCTCGCTGGCAGGTGTGGCGCTCGCCCGCTGACCAGCCCGCCTGGAGCCGCCCGGCCCTGCTCGCCATTGCCGCCGTCGCCGCCTGCCTGTTCGTCCGGAACATCAGCCAGGCCGGGCTGGCGCCGTTCTACTCGGTCGCGGTCAAGAGCATGTCGGAGAGCTGGAAGGCGTTCTTCTACGGCGCCTTCGACCCGAAGGCCACCATCACCATCGACAAGCTGGCCGGGTCGTTCCTGCCGCAGGCGCTGTCCGCCCGGATTTTCGGCTATCACCCCTGGTCGCTGGCCTTGCCGCAGGTCATCGAGGGCACCATCGCCACCTTGGTCATGTACCGGATCGTGCGCCGCTGGGCCGGGGTGGTGCCCGGGCTGCTGGCCGCCGCGATCTTCGCCCTGACCCCGATCGCCGCGTCGATGTTCGGCCACAGCATGGAAGACGGCGCGCTGACCATGTGCCTGGTGCTGGCGGCTGACTCCTACCAGCTGGCTGTGATGGACGCACGGCTGCGCTCGCTGATCTGGGCCGCGGTGTGGGTTGGCCTGGGCTTCCAGGCCAAGATGCTCCAGGCCTGGATGGTCGTGCCCGCGCTGGCCCTGGGGTACCTGGTGGCCGCGCCGGCCCGGCTCCGCCGCCGGCTCGGGCACCTGGCCGTGGCCGGGGTGGTCATGCTGGCCGTCTCGCTGTCCTGGATCGCGCTGTACACCTTTACCCCGGCGGCCGACCGGCCCTGGGTCGACGGGTCCACCAGCAACAGCGCCTTCGCCATGGTCTTCGGCTACAACGGCGTGGAGCGGTTCGGCATCAAGGTGCCCGGCGCGGTCCGACTCCGGCCCAGGCGTCACCACCGGCGGCGGCTTCGGCGGGGCCGGCGGCGCGGGCC
>JBAPYC010001164.1:0-12326 GCA_049284535.1 Streptosporangiaceae bacterium | reverse complement strand
GGCGAGGGCACCGCGGACGGCGGGGCCAACCCGGGCGGTCACGACGGCGCGGCTGACGGCAGCGCCTGATTACGGCAGCGCCTGACTATCTAGGTGAACACGAGTAAGGCCGCGCAGGCGGATCAGGGCGCGGCGCTGGCACGATGTGTCAGCGCCGCGCCTGCCGCCTTCGCGCGCGACTACTGGGGTGTCCGGCCGCTGTACTCTCCCGCGAGCAGCCTGCCGGGCGACTTCTCCGACCTGTTTTCCGCCGCGGCCGCCGATGAGCTGCTGACCGAACGGGCGCTGCGGACACCGTTCATCCGGATGGCCAACGAGGGCTCCGTGCTGGCGCCCGAGCGTTTCGTGGGCTCCGGCGGGTTCGGCGCGCAGGTGGCCGACCAGGTCGACTCGGCCAAGGTGCTGCGGGAGTTCGCCGACGGCTCGACGATCGTCCTGCAGGGACTGCACCGCTCCTGGCCGGCCCTGACCGCGTTCACCCGCCGGCTGGTGGCCGAGCTGGGGCATCCGGCGCAGGTCAACGCCTACATCACGCCAGAATCCTCGCGCGGCTTCGAGCCGCACTATGACGTGCACGACGTGTTCGTCCTGCAGGTGAGCGGCGAGAAGCACTGGTCGGTGCACGCGCCGGTGCACGAGCACCCGCGCGCCGACGAGCCATGGTCGGAGCGCCGCGCGGCCGTCGAGGCGCGAGCGCGCGAGGAGCCCGTCATCGACGTGGTGCTGCGGCCCGGCGACGCGCTCTACCTGCCCAGCGGGTGGCTGCATTCGGCGGTAGCGTGCGCCGGCACGTCGATCCACCTCACCATCGGGGTGGCGGCGCTGACCGGGGCCGACGTCGTCCGTGAGCTCGTGGCCGAGATCTCCCGGAACCCGGAACTGCGGGCCCCGCTGCCGATCACCGGCGGCGACACTGGACCTGAGGTGCTCGAGGGCGCCGTGCGGGAGATGACCTCGGCCTTCATCCAGGCGCTGCAGGCCCATGCGGCCGGTGACGGCCCGGCGCGTACGGCCGGCGCCGTGCGGCGCTCGTTCCAGCGGCAGACACGACCCGAGCCGGTGGCGCCGCTGGCCACCGTGGAGGCGGCGGCCGACCTGTCACCCAAGACCGTGGTGCGCCTGCGCGACGGCCTGACCGCACAGGTCACGGTCGATGCGAGCGGCGTTCACCTGACCGCAGACGGCCAGGGCCTGCGGCTCCCCCGTGAATGCGAGACGGCTATCCGGGCGCTGGCCAGCGGCGAGCGGCACTGGGCCGGCGCGCTGCCGGACCTGGACGAGCCGGACAGCCTGGTCGTCACGCGCCGGCTGCTCAGGTCCGCGATGCTGGTGACCGAACCCGGTGACTGACGTCATTGACCTGACGGCTCCGCGGCCTGCGGGCGGCCCGCCGTGCAGCGCGCGGGCGCGGGAGGTATCGGAATCGCTGGCGGCCACGGCGTCGGCCGGGCAGCGCTGGCTGCTCCTGGAGGTGGCGGGGGCGTGGGGGCCCAACGCGTTCCGCGATTCGCCGGTGCTGGACCCGGCGCTCGGGGCGCGCATCGAGCGGCGCGCCTCCGCCGCCGGGTTCCGGCTCGTGGCCATCCGCCGGCCCGGCCGGGCCCGGCTCGATAGCGGCGTGCGCTGGCGCTGGGCCCGGATCGACAGCAGGCCAGGCCGCGAGAGCATCGCCTGGGGCGAAGCCACCGGTTCCGCGGATTACCTGACCGTTCCTTTCGAGCAGCCAGGTACAGTGGCGGACAGCATCGCCATCGCGGTGTGCGCGCACGGGCGGCACGACCAGTGCTGCGCCACCCGTGGCCGGTCCGTGGCGGCCCGGCTGCGGGTCAGCGATCCCGAGGTCGTCTGGGAGTGCTCTCATATCGGGGGCGACCGGTTCGCCGCGACCATGCTGCTGCTGCCGCACGGGATCAACTACGGCTGGGCCGACACCCTTGGCGCGCAGCACATGGTCGATGAGTACCGGGCGGGCCGGGTCGTCCTGGCCGGGCTGCGCGGCCGCAGCGTGTTCAGCTTCCTCGAGCAGACGGCGCAGGACGCGGCCCGCAGGACGTTCGGCGACCTGCGCATCGAGGCTTACGAGCCGATCCAGTCGACCCGCATCGTGGAGCGGTCATGGGAAGTGCTGCTGGCCGATCCGGACGGGCAGATACGCGTCGAGCTGGCGGAGGCGAAGTCTGAGCCGCTGTACAGCAACTGCGCGGCGACCGTGGCGCTGGCCCGGCCCATCTTCGAGGTCCGCAGCATCAGGCGGCTGCGCTGACGGGGGCAGCGTCAGCCGGCTGCCCGCAGGAGCGGCTGCGGCGTCAGCCGGCTGCCCGCAGGAGCGGCCGCAGGTCATCGAGCCGGTCAAACAGGTGCCATACGTACGCCGAGGAGCCGCGTTCGCGGTGCGGGTGCAGGTCGGCTAGCTCGGGGTCCTCGCGGTAGCTGTCGAAAGCCGCCTTGGAGTCCCACTCGACCAGGATGAGCACCTGCCGGGGAGCGATGTCACCGGTCACGCTCTCCCGGAACTGGCCCAGGGCCACCACCCGCCCGCCGTGCCGGGCCACCTCGCGGGCCGACCGGCGTGAGTAGGCCAGGTATTCCTCGCGGTCGGCGACATCGAACAGGTTCAGCGCGTAGACCTTTGCGCCGTCGCTGACGTTTGCATCATCGTTTGCCACGTCCCGACTCTAGGCGCCGGGTCCTGGGCGCTGGGCGCCGGACTGGTGCTCGGATAGCTGCAGGCTCAGCCGGCTAGCTGCAGGCTTCAGCCGGCTACGGGCCGGCCGTAGGTCACGGCCTCGCGCACCTCCTGGGGCAGGGACTGGGCGAGCTGCGGGTCGGGCTGGGCGCCGAGGGCATCGTTGATCGTGGAGAACGCCAGGCGGAGAGCCACGAAGGCGGTGATGGCGAAGATCTGCCCGTCATCGAGCCCGGCATCGCGGAGCACCTGGACATCGGCGGGCGTGGTCGCGTTGGGGTCCCTGGCGACCTTCCGGGCCCACGCGGCCATGGCCTTTTCCTGATCGGTCAGCCCGGCGTCGCTGCCGTTGAGGACCCCCGCCGCGGTCGCGGCGTCGGAGGCCTCGCCCAGCTTCCCGCCCCACGCCAGCGAGCAGTACGAGTCACCGAGGGACGAGGCGGCCGCGGTCACCAGGATCCCGCGCTGGCGGAAGGTCAGGCCGCTCGGCCTGAACGCCTGTGACATCAGCCCGAACAGCTGCTTAACGGTGTCAGGCTGGTGTGCCCAGAGCCGGGACACGTTCCATACGTAGTCGCCGTCCGCGAGGTCTTCGTCGTAGAGCGCCTGCACCTCGGGGGATGCCGGGGGTTCGGAGAGAAAACTGCCGGTCATGCGGGTTCGGCTCCTTCGGGTTTGCGGGCCAGGTAGCCCACGACGCTGATATCGGCCCGGAGCGGCAGGCCATCGCGCAGCTGCCGCTGAGCCTGCTCGACGGCGGCCCGGTGGAACTCGGCTTCGCCGACGTTCTGGATGGCCTCGTAGGCCGGGCCGGTGGCAGCCAGAGCCCGCGCGTACACCTCCGGGTCCGCGAACTCCCAGGCGAACGGGACGTCCACGCGCTCGATGCCGGCGAACCCATGGGACTCCAGCAGCTGCTCCCCCGCGCCGGGCCGCCCGAGCGACACCATCGTGGCCTGGTTGCCGACCTTCTCCTGCGCAGCCAGCCGGAACGGCGCCAGCGCCCAGGCGCCGGGAGAGAGCTTCAGGTGACCCCATACTGTCATCGCGACGCGCCCGCCGGGACGAAGGACCCGGTGGATCTCGGCCACGGCGCGGGGGGTCGTGCCCCAGATCCCCCGGAAGCTGGTGACGACGTCGAACGACGCCGCATCCCACGGCAGGGCGTGCATGTCGCCGACCTGGATGTCGCAGTCCGGGTTCCGGTCCCGGGCCACCGCGACCAGCCTGGCCGAGGCGTCGATGCCACTGCAGGAAGCGCCGCGCAGGCGAGCCAGCTCGATCGCGAGTCCGGATCCGCAGGCCACGTCCAGCAGCCGGTCTCCGGCGTCGATGCCGAGCCGGTGGTGCACGGCGACGTACTCCCGGCAGTTGCCCGGCTCGCTGAGCGTGGCGAAGTCCACCGCCTTGCGGCCCCAGCCCTGGTCCACCACCGTCCACTGAGGAATATCTGTGCTCGGCGTGGTCATTGCTGCTCCCCGTATGTGGCCCGTGTTGCGCTGCTCACCGGTCAGTCTGCCATTAGCGGCGCGCCTAGCAGTAGAGCCTGAAGCCGGCGAGGCCCGAGGGCGGGCATCTCACCAGAATCCCGGGCGGACATCACCGCTCATCGGTTACCCTTCGAGACAGATCCCCCACCCTGAGCTATCTGCTACCGAGCCTTCATTTACGAGACGATGAGCCTGCCCCACCACCAGCAAATAACCCTCGACCAGATCGAGCGGGTCCTGCACGCGGCGGACCCCCGGCTGAAGTCGATGTTCGCGGCCTTCCACCATTCGGTCCGGGTCGAGGCCATGCCGGCCCGCGAGATCATCAGACCCAGGTCGCCGCGGCGGCTATTAGTGATCTGCGCCCTGGTCATCGGCCTGCTCGGGCTGCTTGTGCTCAGCATCCGGTTCTCCGGCAGCGCCTGCCCGGGCCCGCCGTCAGGCCGGATCGCGACGACCGCGGCCCGTTATCCCAGCTGCCCGGCGAACTGGAGCAGGACGGCCGTGCGCTAACGGGCGGCAAGCTCACGGCCGAGCCGGCGGATCTGCGGGCGGTTCGGCTTGCCTTGCTCGGTCAGCGGGATCCTGTCCATGGGCAGGACCACGACGGTTGATGCCACCGACGGGCCGAACGCGCGGCTGATCGCGTCGGTGCACCCGGCGACCTCGACGGCCCGGTCCGGCCACGGCAGGACAGCGACGACCCGGGTACCGGTGTCGGGGTCGAGCACGATCACCGCGTAGCGGACGTCGGGGCGCCGGCACAGCAGGTCCTGCAGGGTGGCCGGGCTGACCAGCTGCCCGTCGATTTCGGCGCAGTCCACGACGCGGCCGTGAATGTGCAGGTAGCCCTCGTCGTCGAGTTCGCCGAGATCGCCGGGGCGGTACCAGCCGTCGATGAAGTTCGTGGCCTGCTCGACCGGCCGGCGCAGGTATCCGGATGCCATGGCCGGCGAGCGAACCTCGATCGCCCCGGCGCGTTCGTCAAGCGTCCCGCCGGGGGTGCGGAACCGCACCCCGACACCGGGCAGCACCCGCCCGGCGCAGCTGAACCGGCCGGGATGCGCGAGGTCGTGCTCGGGCGGGGCCAGGGCGCTGACCAGGCCCATCTCGCTGGCGCCGTAGGTGTGCGCGATCACCGGGCCGAACCGCTCCCGGGCGCGCATCCGCAGCACCGGGGCCGCGGCCGCGCCGATATGGGTCAGGACGGCTAGCGAGCTCAGGTCGTGGCGGCTGACGCCGGGATGATCCATGAGGTCGAACAGCTGCGGCTCGACCAGGAACAGATGGGTGATCCGCTCGCTCTGGATCGCGGCGAGGGTAGCAGCCGGTGAGTAGGTGTCCTGCAGGACGACGATGCCGCCGCCGAGCAGGGTGCTGTCGACCAGGGCCTGGGTCAGGTAGGCGAGCTTGCCGTTAGCCAGCTGGCGGCGCGTCCGCGGGCTGGGGGCGGAGACCATGGCCGTGTAGGACGCGAAGTCGCGCACGCTGCCCTTCGGCACGCCGGTTGTGCCGCCGGAGGAGAGCACCACGGCGAAGTCGCCCGGGCGGGCACGGCTCGCCATCGCGGCCGGGTCCTGGCCGCTGGCCAGCTCATCGAGGCGGAGGGGAACATCCCCGACCGGGCCGATCGCCCCGCAGGGCACGGTGGTGGGCGGGAGCAGGTGCGCGGTCTCGGGGAACACCACGACCAGGCGCGGGCGGAAATCGACGAGCATCTGCGCGCGCTTGCCGGGGTCGGGCGGGGCGGACAGGTACACCGAGGCGGCGCCGAGCAGGTGCGTGGCGTAACGCAACGCGAGAGCCTCGGGCCGGTTCGGCGCGTACATCGCCACCAGGTCGCCGCGCGCGACGCCCAGCGACTCCAGCGCCCGGGCGTACCGGTAGATCGCGGCGAGCAACTCGCTGCCAGTAGTGCCGGCTCCGTCCCGGCGCAGCACCGGCTGATCCCCGGCCTGACGCAGCGCCTCGATCATGAGCTCGATGTAAGGACGGCTCACGGGATGGGTCGCCGGGCTTGTCGCAGCGCCGGTCTCAGGGCTGGTCGCGGCGCCGGTCACGCCCCCGTCCGCAGCTTCCGGGCTTCCCACCGGCGTTACCCCTCCATCATGGGCGCGGAGGGCATCATCTTAACAAGCCTCGTTTTCCAGTCAGAGGCGCGCTTTTCTCCGCTGGGGATCAAGTGCCGGGTAACCCGCCCGAAGCGCGAGGTCAGCGGGCCGCTGCCTGCGGCCCGGCTCAGGTGAAGTAGTGGCCCTCCTCGAGGTCGGCGATCAGCCCCTGATGGGTTGGCTCCCACCCGAGCAGCTCGTGCGTGATCTGCGCCGAGGCGGGGCTGTCGAGCCCCCAGAAGTGTCCGAGCCAGCCGACGTACTCCCCGGCCTGCTCCGGGGTGACGGAGACCGCGGGAACGTCCAGATGCGAGGCGAAGACCTCCGCGACCTCGCGGATCGGCACGCCCTCGTCGCCGATCGCGTGCAGAGCCGACCCGGCCGGCGCGGACTCGAGCGCGAGGCGGAACAGGCGCGCGGCGTCGAGGCGGTGGACCGCAGGCCAGCGGTTGGCGCCGTCGCCGATGTAGGCCGCGGCGCCCTTCTCGCGCGCGAAACCGATCGCGGCCGGGATGAACCCGTTGTCACCGTCGCCGTGGCAGGTCGGGGGGAGCCGCACGATCGAGGAGCGGATCCCGCGGTCGGCGAAGGAGAGCGTCAGATGGGCGTTGGCCTGCCGCCGCTCGGGGCCGCTGACCGGCGCATCGGGATCACCGTCCAGCCCGTCGCGCTCGGTGGCGACGCGTCCGGGCGTGAGCCCCAGCACTCCGGAGGCGATGACGAACGGCTTGCCGGTGCCGGCCAGAGCCTCGCCGAAGGTCTCGATGGCCAGGCGGTCGGCGTCGGCCGCACCGGCGAAGTCGCCGGAGAAGGCGAGGTCGTGCTTGAACGCGAGGTGAATGACGCCGTCGGACGACGCGGCCGCGTCGCGGATGGCGTCGAGGTCGTCCAGCGACCCCGGACGGGCCTCAACCCCCGCGGCCTTCAGGGCCTGAGCCGAGGCGTCGGAGCGGGCGAGCCCGACGACCTCGTGGCCGGCCCCGATCAGCTCGGGGACGACCGCGCGGCCGATCCAGCCCGACGCTCCGGTGACGAAAACATGCATGGAAACCTCCGGGATGTGGTCTCCGCCGGCCCTACCCACGGCGGGCGACCCTGATGTCAGTTGCTACATCAAGCTGGCTGCCCGTTGTCAGGCGCTGTCATCAACCTATCGGATCACGCCGCGGCCAGGGAAGCGGGGCCCAGCGCTTCCCGGCCGCCGACGGGCGCACTGACGTGCGGTATCGCCCGGTATGCGGGTCAGCGCATTCGGGCAACTGCACCTCTGACCTTCAGCACATCGGCTGCCTTGTGGTCTCGGCACCAGGTGAGAAATGCGGCATGGTCGGCGTGCCAGTAAGCCGACGCATCGGAGTAGGTGGCATCAAATTGCGCCGTCCGGGTGCTGTGATGCCGGTGCTCGATGGTGACTGACGGCAAGTACCTGATGCAGCCTGCGGCTTCTCCCAGTGTCATCCACACATTGTCCGCGAAATAGTGCTTCAGCGACGGCTGGCACAGCCAGCCGAGTACCCGCACGATGTCGCTCGATACCACGACCGCCGTCGGGAGCCGGTACCCCTGCAGGAGGTCGTTGCCGTAGGCGAAGCCGGAGCCCCCGGCCTCATCGATGGCATCGGCCAGCCGCGTATCCCAGCCGGGAGTGAGGGGCAGATGATCATCTCCGAGCGAGCACAGCGCCCGGAAGCTCCTGGCCGCGAGAACCGCGATCTCATTCGTCCAGCCGGCCCAGGTTTTGCGGCCTCCGGTGTGCAGGCTCACGGGGAATGGCGCGCCAGCAACCGCGGCACGGGTTTGCGGCAGGGTGACATCATCGTCGTCCAGCCCTAGCGCGAGTTCGACTCGGCCCCTTACCGTCTGCGCGAGTGCGTCAGCCAGCCGCGCGACGTTCGCCGGACGGCCACGCGACGGGACGATCACCAGAAGATCACGCACCCGGCTCAATGCCGCTTCCTGATATCGGCGACGTTCCCATCTCCACCACGAACCAGTTCGTAACCTGCGCTCAGCAAGCGCCGCTCAAGACCGCCGACGCCGACCCACCTCTTGGCCGCGTATCCGGCCAGATAGTACGGCAGGTTCTGTTCGAATTCCGAAATATTATGACCCAGGTTAGCGGCGACATATTTGTCGTTCCAGGCCACCGCGAATCCGTTCTTGCGCACCTGGGAAGAAAAGCTGGCGTCGTTGGGCCAGCGCCATTCTCCCGCCTCGATATTCGTCCACCTGGCACCGTGTTCGAGTACCTGGCGCCGGATGATGGACGTCGTGCCAACACCAGCATTGGTGACGAATACATTTTGTCCGGAGCTCGTCGCGAGCTGACCCCGGTGCTCCACCCAGACTTCGCCGATGTCAACCTCGGGCTTAGGAGCAAACGGCGAGAGCTGCCCGAGGCTCGGAAAGGCCTCGAACTTCGCCAGCATGGCCGCGTCCCAATGCGGCCGGTATTCGACATCATTCTCGCTGTAATGTACATAACTGCCCCGCAGGAATGGCGTGGGATAATTAAGCGCCAGTCCCCCCTCATTTGCGGGCAAGAAGATCGCAGTATCGATGACACCGGCGGATTCTGCGCTCTCGATGAGCGTCCTCGTCTCGCGCCCGGAGCCGTTGTCGACGACGATCAGTTCGGCTGGCGAGCGGGTGGTCTCCCGATAGGACCGCAAGGTGCGGTGCAGCATGTGCGGCCTGTTCCAGCTCAGCAGCACGGTGCTGATCACTGGCCTGCGGTCAGCCACAGACACTCTCCAGGTACGTGACGGCCTCGTCGGGTCCGGGCATGCGCTCTATCCGTTCCTGGAGACGAGAGGCAATGACCCGGTAGGACGGCTGGACGAGCAGGTCACGCACCACTGTCATGACGGTAATCCGGTCGGCGGCGCCCATGTCCATGCTGACGCCCGCGCCAAGGCCGGAAACCCGTCCCGCGTTCCAGGGCTGATCTGCCCCCAACGGGAGCACGAGCATCGGCAGTCCGAACTGCAGCGCGCCCATAACGGTGTTGAAACCACCTGCCGTCACTACCGCGTCGCAATGAGGCAAGACTTGCTCGAGCAGAAGATAATCGGTTAGGTAGACATTGTCGCGGTCAGTGACAGCGCCGAAGACCTTCAGATCGGCATCGCGGCCTGCCGTGCAGATGACCGTCACCGGAAGCTGTGATATCCAGTCGACAAGGTCGACCATCAGCCGAGTATGATAGTTATATTCCGTACCCAGGGTAACGTGGATAGTTGGCCGGGTCGGCAGTCGTTGCAGCCACGCTGGCGGCGGCGGGGCCTCGCGCACTTGCTGACAGATTGGCCGGAGCGCCCGGCCGCCAGGTATTGCGCCGGAATTCTCGCCAAAGGATTCGGGGACAAGATTAAAATAGCCTGACGGGTGCATCCGCTCCCAGCCCGGATCACCATGAATATTCCAGTAAGACCGGACCTCGTCGAGCACGGGACCCAGAAGAATATCCCACGATGACGGCGGGACGAATTCGCAGAATCCAAGCGTGACGCAGGGAATGCCGAGAATCTCCCCCGCGACCACCGCAGCGACATCCGTCGGATCCCGGACGAGGACATCGGGGACAGTTTCCCTGGCCAGAGCGAGGAGATCCTCGCACTTGACCTTGACCGGGAGCATCCCGTAATCCCGGCCGTACGGCTTGCTTTCATGCTCGGGCGGCAACGGGTCCTGGGGATGCAGGCCGGCCGCACTGCATTCGAAGCCCGACCCGGTAACAACGGGACAGAAGCTGGCCGCGGTGGCGAACAGCACGCTGTGCCCGCGCTGCATCAGGCTGCTGGCCAGCGGCACATGCGGGTGCAGATGACCAAAGTACGGGCGGATCGAGACAAGTACTCGCATCTCATCCTCGCGAGACCAACGGCCCGCGCTACGGATTCGCTGGGGAAGGGTGCCGCCACTGGTACTCGTTCGGGAACACGAAGTTCGTGAACGACAAGCTGGCACTCAGGTCGAGAGATTCGACGTGGTGCCACCATCCGACCGGGATGAAGAGGGCGTCGCCGGGTTCGAGCACCAGGGTGATGGGGTCGGCATAGGCGTACAGCGGGAAGCGAGAATAATCCGGGTTGGCCGCGTCGACCATGCTGAAGACACCGTCGTCGTTATACACGTAACGGGCATGCAAGGGATCGATCAGGGTGATCCGCTTACGGCCAATGACCTGAACGATGATGATATTCATGACGTCGTGATGCAGGGGTGTCACGGTCCCCGCAGGCCCCAGCCACAGGAATACCCGGCCCGGGCTCATGGCCTCGTCCAGATACTCGGCGGGGCTGTCGAAGTCCTCCCGGAGCCGTTTTGCGGCAGGCAGGTCCAGCAGGCCGTTGTTCGCTACCAGGTAACGATCGTTGCCGGCCGGGTTCTCCCGGAGATAGTTGATGTACTCCCGGAACCTGGCTTGCGTGCGGTGCCTTTCGCCGCGCCGCTCGTAACCCGGATCGCCATCCCGGCCGGTCATGACCTCGACGGTTTCATCACCAAGCTGCTGCTCGAGGTAATCCAGATTCCAGGTGTTCCTGGCCGCCCAGGCATCGGCGATGTCCATGAGGACGACCGGGGTGTTCCGGGCGTAGTAGCGGGCCAGGAACTCTCCTCGCCGCACCTCGCGCCGTCGTTCGACCTGCCCGGCGGACGGCAGCAGCGAGCGCAGGCCGCGCTGGATTTCCAGCACCGACTCAATTTTCTGCAGGCTCTGGGTATGCTCGGCGCCCGCCTGATAGCAGGGATCCGCGCGGAGTTCGGCCAGGCTGCGGCGGATCAGGTCCTCGCGGAAACCATGGCTCGTCATGATCTGCACGATTTCGTTGTCATCGAGCCGCAGCATGCTGTTCCTGGCTAGCCATTTCTGCCAGCCGGCCGGGATATTCGGATCCATGTCACTGCCCCTTTGATCATTTTTACCGTTCTGGTCCTGCAGGCGTCCCCACCTGCGCCGCTGTGCCGCCAGTTCCTTCTCCGTGGCGGGCGAGTCCTGATCGTCAATCCCGGGCTCGAAGGACTCGTGCACTCCAACGAGTTCCTCGCAGCGGCGGAGCAACGACCGCTGCCCGTCGCCGAGCAAATGCGGCGGCACGGACTCACCGTGCTGATGGCGCAGCCGGGCGTCAATGAAGCCCGCGATCTCTTCTTCGCCCCCCGGAAGGCCGGAAAATCCGTGCCGCCCGATAAATTCGCGTGCCTGCTGGCACCAGGCCACGGGATCGTCCAGCAGGTCGGTGTACTGATAAACGAATACTGGCGAGCCGCGCAAGCCGAGCATGGCCTGCCGGGTGTAGCGCTCCCACAAAGACAGGCCCCACACGAGGGACATCTTGTCGCGCGACCGCAGCGAGGCAGCGACCTCGGCCGGATGCCGCAGCGTGAGGAACGCCACGACCGGGACGTCCAGCGCCTTCTGCCAGAGGGGAAGGAGCAGGCATAGCCGCGGATCCTTCCATGCCCACTGCGCCGAGAGATGAACGGACCGAAAGGCCTGGCGAGCCTGTATCAGCGCCGGCTCGGTGATGGTCCCGAAGTTCCGCAGCAGTTCGGCCCGTGGGGGCGGGCACCACCATGCGGAGCCGAATTCGTGCAGCAGTTTCTCGTTGTAGCCGATGAGGCTCTTTGGTTCCCAGTAGCCGCGGGGATTTCCGCCCCGCGTGGTCACCAGATCGGAGGGCCGGCCCAGGGGCAATCCGAGCAGGTTCAGGGCGCGAGCGGTGGCCGATGTGCCGCTGCGGTGCATGCCCAGCACAAAGACGCCGCGCGGCGGCTCGAGGTGGCCCTCATCTCCGGCTGGCCACCCCGGCCAGGGTCCCGGCTCGGTCACATGGTCAGTCATCTAGCCGTCCAGCGAGTCGCGCCTGCTCGATGCACGTCATAGGGTCAGCCGTCACTGCCACCGCTGTCGCCGCCGCCACCACTGTCGCCGCCGCCATCGCCGTCGCCATTGCCACCGGTGTCCGGCACGGGTGTAGGCGTCCCATTGCCGGGAGTGGGCGTGGGGGTCGGAGTCGGCGTGGGGGTCGGAGT
>JBAPYC010001163.1:0-1748 GCA_049284535.1 Streptosporangiaceae bacterium | reverse complement strand
CGCCCGCGCCGCGGCGAGCACCGCGTCGGCGGCCCGGCGGCCGTTCTCCCCGGTCCGCGACATCCGCGCCGCGATCAGGCCCGCCATCACCGGCGTGGAGAACGACGTGCCGCTCCACATGGCCATGCCCCAGAACTCGCGGCGCTCGCCGCACCGCGGCGGCTCGCGGTACTGGTAGCAGCCGCGCGCGTAGGCGTTGATCAGCCGCTCACCCGGTGCGTACACATCGACCCACGGACCGAACCCGCTGAAGTAAGCCCGGCTGCACAGGTCCGCCGACAGCGCGCCGACCGAAACCACCCCGGGCAGCGCGGCCGGCCAGAACGGCCGCCGCCCGCTGTTGTTCCCGGCCGCGGCCACCAGCACCGTGCCCTTGTGCTTGCGGTACCGCTCCCAGAACATCTCGAACCCCAGCAGCGGCAGGTCGTTCCGGCTGGTCCCGCCGGCCGACAGGCTGATGATGTCCGGCCCCAGGCCCAGGGCGGAGTCCAGGTGCCGGACAATGTCGCTCTCCAGGGTGGCCCCGGCGAGGCTGAGCACCCGGCTCACGTGCACGCCGGCCTCGGGCGCATAGCAGCGGGCCACGCCCGCGATGAACGTCCCGTGCCCGGCGTACGGCGGGATCTCCACCTCGCCGTCCGCGGTCGCGGGCAGCTTCTCCTCCTCACCAGTCACCCCGGCCAGCCACGGATGCGTGGCCGCGTCGGCCAGCAGCCCGGTGTCGACCACATGAATCGACACCCCCGATCCGGCGGCCGGCCCGACGCTGGGCAGCGGGGCCGCGTCGGCCGGTACCAGTTCGGGCTCGGTGGCCGGGCACAGGTGCACGGGGGAGACGGACAGCACGTGGTTGGGGGTGGCGGCGCCGGCACCGCAGCGGCTGTCGATCGCGTCTAACGCCTCGGTCACCGTAGCCATCTGCGCGCCCGCCAGCGAATAGTGCGAGACCCCGCCGAACAGCCCGTCCGTGACGTTGCCGCCGCCCACCACCGAACGGACCTGGTCCAGGTAGCCGTCGCGGACGAGCAGCGCGCCCTCCTCATAGACGAAGTCAATCTCGTCGCCGTCCCATCGCACGCCGATCGGGACGCCCGCCGCCCCGTACATGTCCACTACCAGCCGGACCTGAGCCG
Source organism: Streptosporangiaceae bacterium (assembly GCA_049284535.1). Classification (GTDB taxonomy): domain Bacteria; phylum Actinomycetota; class Actinomycetes; order Streptosporangiales; family Streptosporangiaceae; genus Palsa-504. Next base: position 615 of record JBAPYC010001163.1, on the reverse strand, counting down.
ACGCTCGGCTGTACGGCCACTGGCGTCCCGTTGCATCCCGCGAGTTCTCACTGTTCACTGCCGATACCCTCCCCAATGACGACCCTTGCCGTGGTGTCGCCCCGCGGAGCCCGCGCGGCTTACCATCCACTCAGTGGACGGAATTGCGGCCCGGCTATGACGCCATTAGCCCCAGGAAAACGCCGGCCCGCCGCCTCAGCGCCGGCGTCCGGCAAGCCAGTGTCCGGCAAGCCAGTGTCCGGCAAGCCAGTGTCCGGTAAGGCAGCGCCCGGCAAGCTGGCGCCCGACGAGCTGATCCCGCTGACCGGAGTCAGCCCGCGAGCCGCGCTGGCCGCGGCCCGCGCGGTGCTGGCCGGCCGGCCCGGTCAGCGCGAGGCGTCGATCGCCCACCAGGCGGCCGCGATCGTGCTGCGCGACTTCGGCGACGTGGCCGCGGCCATCCGCGAATTCCGGCTCGCCGCCCGGCTGGCCCGGGCAGCGCATGATCCCGAGCGGGAAGCAGACGTGCTCACCTCGCTCGGCACCGCCCTGGTCATAGCGGGCTGCACCGAGGCGGGGCTGGCCGTCCTGGACCAGGCCCGGGCGGCGGCCGGTCCCGGGCCCCGGGCGCTGGGC
>JBAPYC010001162.1:0-16704 GCA_049284535.1 Streptosporangiaceae bacterium | reverse complement strand
TCGCCGACTGGTTCGCGGTCACGGCCCTATTCCGGCGGCCGCTGGGGCTGCCGATCCCGCACACCGCCTTGATCGTCGAGCGCAAGGACCAGTTCGCGGCGACGCTCGGCCGGTTCGTTCAGGAGAATTTCCTCAACGCGGACGTGCTGGCTGAGCGGATCCGCTCCGCCCGGCTTGTCACCCGGCTAGCGGACTGGCTCGCCGATCAGGCCAACGCCGCCCGCCTGGCCGGGCACGCCGCGGACCTGGTGGTCACCGTGGTCGAGGCGCTTCGCGACGAGGACGTCCAGCGCACGCTCACCGCCGAACTGACCCGCGCCATCGACGCCATCGAGGTGGCACCGCTCGCCGGGCGGGCGCTGCGGCTCGTCATCGCCGAAGGCCAGCACACCGAGCTTTTCGACACGATCCTGTCGGCCGCCGACCGCTATCTGGAAGGCCACCGCGAAGAGCTCCGCCAGCTGTTCGAGACCGAGGCGCCCCGCTGGATACCCGACGCGGTATACCGGCGGGTCTTCGACCGGCTGTACGCGCGGCTGCGCCAGCGGCTGGTGGATATGGCCGCCGACCCCAGCGACGAGACCCGCCGCCAGTTCGAGACCTGGATCTCCAGCCTGCCCGAACGCCTGGAGACCGACCCGGACCTGCGCGAGCGCGGCGAGCGGCTCAAGCGCGAGGTGCTGGGCAGCGCCGGGCTGCGGGACTGGTCCTCCTCGCTGTGGCAGAAGGCCAAGGAGACCCTGCGCACCCAGGCCGCCGACCCGGAATCCGAGCTCCGGCGCCGGATGACCGGACTGCTGGTGGCGGCCGGCCACCGCCTCGAGTCGGACCGGCGCCTGCACGACGGCCTGGAGCGGATGGTCGAGTCCGGCGCCCGCGCCCTGGCCGATCAGTTCCACGACGAGCTGGCCGGGCTGGTCACCGGCACCATCGAGCGGTGGGACGCCGCCGAGACCTCGAGCCAGCTGGAGCTGCTCCTCGGCCACGACCTGCAGTACATCCGGATCAACGGCACCGTGGTCGGTGCCGGGATCGGCGTGGCCCTGCACGCCATCTCCCTGGCGCTGGCCTAGCCGCGGCGTTTGGCGTGGCCAGTTGCGGAAAGTCACACCTTTCGCAGGAACCGTGAGCGCAGGGAGGCGTCATGCCCAAGACCACCCGGAATGGCAAGGCCAAGAAGGAAGAGCTTCCGGGCACGCTGAAGCGATCGCCGGAAAAGGCGCAGCGCACCTTCGCCAAGACGCACGACAGCGCGGCCGAGACCTACGGGGACGAGGAGCGCGCCAACCGCGTGGCCTACGGGGCGGTCAAGCACAGCTACGAGAAGGTGGGCGACCACTGGGAGCCGAAGGACGAAAAGGGTCCCTCCGATCCGCGGGCCAAAAATCCCCGGGCCCGGGAGAACCAGGGCGAGACCTTCGGCGGCGTGGACTACGAGGGCCATTCCAAGCAGGAACTGTACGAGCGCGCGGCCAAGCTCGGCGTGCCGGGCCGGTCAAAGATGAGTAAGGCTGAACTGGCCCGGGCCATCGCCCGCAAGCAGGACTGACCGGGACGCCAGCGTGGGCGAGTGGGCTCACGCCGGCCCCGGCGGTCAGCTGTACCGGTACCGGCCGTTGGCGTCGACATACTGGCCGGTGAGCCAGGCCCCCTCCGGGGAGGCGAACAGCGACACCACCCCGGCCACGTCCGCGGGCTCGGCCATCCGGCCCGCCACCGTGTCCCTGGCCACCTGGGCGACCAGGCCTGCGCCGGTGCGTGCGGTTGCGTTGGCGTCGGTGGCGGTCCAGCCGGGCGCGACGGCGTTGACCGTGATGCCGCGCTCGCCGAGTTCCTCGGCGGCCACCTTGGTCAAGGCATTGACCGCGGCTTTGGCCATGGAGTAGACCGGCGCCTGCGCCGTGGGCTTGGTCGAGTAGACCGAGGAAATATTGACCACGCGCCCGCCGTCGCGCAGCCGCTCAGCCGCCGCCTGGATGATGAAGAACGGGGCCCGGGTGTTGACCGCGACGACGTCGTCGAACGCCTTGGGCTCCGTCGTGGTCACCGTGCCGTGGTCGGGGACGCCCGCGTTGTTCACCAGGATGTCCAGGCCGGCGCGGCCGGTCAGCCGGCCTAGCTCCGTGTCCAGGGCAGCGAACAAGGCGGCGGGCTCCCCAGGGTCTTCGAGCCGGGCCTGAATCGGGACGGCGGTCGCACCCGCCGCCTCGATCGCCGCTGCCGCGTTCTGCGCGCTCTCGGCATCCGAGTGGTAGGTGAAGGCGACCACCGCGCATCCGTCCTCGGCCAGCCGAAGCCCGATGGCCCGGCCGATGCCGCGCGAGCCGCCCGTCACCAAGGCCGTTTTCCCGTCCAGTCGTCCCGTCATGACGTATCTCCTTCGTCCCGTACCAGTCAGGTTAGCATAATGTTTGGATCCAAACATTGGACCATAACTAATGGAAGAAAGTTTTGGCGGCATCGAGAGGCTAGACTTCGCGGTCATGGCCGCCAGCGCATATCCAGCGGGGGACTACGACTGCAGCCCGCGGGATTCGGTCGACGACCTGCTTACCTCCTGGGCGCAGCGCCGTCCCGACCTCGGCTCCGAATTTGAGCAGGTCGCGGTGATTACCCGCCTGCTCCGGCTGCGCGGTCACGTGGAGGCGGGCCTGCACTCGTTCTTCCGCGGCTACGACCTGAGCCCGCCGGATTTCACCGCCCTGGTCACGCTGGCCCGGGTGAGCGACGATCACGGTGTCTCCCAGCAGCGGCTGGCCGAAGAGCTCGGCCTGACCCCCGGCACGGTTAGCGTCCGCATCGACAGGCTCGTGGCCCAGGGGCTGGCCGAGCGCCGTCCCGATCCGGCCTCCAAACGCAGCACGCTGGTCGTGCTGACCCCGGCGGGCCGCAAGCTGTTCGAGCGCATCATCCCGGCCCACCTGGCCAATGAGGAACGCATGCTGGCCGCCCTCTCCGACCAGGAGCGGGACCTGCTGTCCGGCCTTCTCCGTAAGCTGATCGTGGAGTTCGAGGGCTCCCGGCCGGCCGATGGCCGCGCCCGGCTCGGCCTGGTCCTGGCGCCCGCCCCGGTGACCATCACCATGCGTGCCGCCGTTGGCCTGCCCGGCGTGGCCGGGTTGCTCGTCCGGTCGGTGGAACCCGGCTCCCCCGCGGCCCGGGCGGGTCTGCGCCCCGGTGACGTGCTCACTGCGGCGGGCGCCCGCGAGCTGCGCTCAAGCGCCTCGCTATATGCCGCCCTCCGTGATGCCGGTGCCAGTGATGCCGGAGGCCGAGGCGCCGGCCCGGTCCGGCTCACCGTGCTGCGGGGCACTGACCAGCTGACCGTCAGCCTCGAACTCGGCGAGGCGGCCGGCCTGCCGCTGGCCGTGGCCAGCCGGTCCGCCGGTCCTCCCGAGCACATCCTGTGACGCAGGCCTGTTGCGCAGCGCGGGATTAAGGCAGCGCCAGGTTAAGGCAGCGCCAGGTTAAGCAGGACCGGTGTGCAGCGCAGGCGGCTGGATAACTGGGTAATGTGCTGATCCGGGCCGTGTCCGCGGCTCCCGCCGTGAGGAGGATGCCGATGGCTGCCACCGGCGACGAGCGCTTTTTCGCCGAGCTGCGCGACTGCACGGCCGAGCTGGCCCGGATCACCGACGGCGACCTGGACCGGCCCGTCCCGACCTGCCCGGGATGGACGTTCCGCCAGCTGGCCACCCACCTCGGGCGCGGCCACCGGTGGGCGGCCCAGATCGTCGCCACCCGGGCGACCGCGCCGGTCCCGACCCGTGAGGTCCCGGACGGGAAGCTGCCCGTTGACCCGGCCGAGCACGGCCCCTGGCTCAGTGCCAGCGCCGACCTGGTGGCCGAGGCGGTCACGGCCGCCGGCAGCGACCAGGCGTGGACCTTCGTCGGCATGCGCCCCGCCAGCTTCTGGGCGCGCCGCCGGGCCCACGAGGCCGCCGTGCACCTGGCGGACGCCCAGCTCGCCACCGGCCAGGACGTTGATCTCGCCGCTGACGTGGCCACGGACGCTGTCGACGAATGGCTCGGCCTGGTGGCCGACGGCCGGGTGCCAGCGGCCGGACTCCGCGGGGACGGCCAGACCCTGCACTTCCACGCCACCGATCCGGGGCTCTCCGGCACCGGCGAGTGGCTGGTTACCCGCACTCCGTTCGGTGTCAGCATCGAGTCCGGTCATGGGAAGGCCGACGTCGCGGTCCGCGGCCCCGCGGTCGGCCTGCTGCTCGTCCTGACCCGCCGCCTGCCGCCCGCCGCCGTGGAGGTCCTCGGCGACCAGGCCCTGCTGGATCACTGGCTCGAGCACACCCCGTTCTGACATCTACCAGGACGCGTTCGGCTGGCCGGCCACTCTGGAGCCTGGAACTGCGCCCCGGCCCGTGGCCCTGGCCCGGGGCCACGGCAGGTAAGCGCGGCCGGAGCACTAGCCGAAAATTGGATCCCATTGTAACTTAATAGGATCACATCCGAGCGGATGAGGCGGTGCTGGTGACCGATGGCGAGTCCGGGGTGCTGGCCGCCGGCGACCTGACCGTCGCCTATACGCGCTCCGGCACCGGGGAGCCGCTGGTGCTGCTGCACGGTGCCGAGAGCAACCGCCACCAGTACGACGTCTTCCGGCCGCTGCTGGGCCCTGGCATCAGTGCCATCGCCTATGACCAGCGCGACTGCGGCGACACCGTGAACGGAACCGGCGCTTACGACGTGTCCGCCCTGGCCGCCGACTGTGCCGCGTTCGTCGCCGCACTCGGTTTCGACCGTGCGCATATCGCCGGTTCCTCGCTCGGCGGCGCGATCGCGCTGACCATGGCCGTCGAGCATCCCGACCGGGTCCAGAGCCTGGTCCTCGGCGCGACGCCCCCCGACGCCTCGGTACTCGACGGCGTCGCGGACGACCTCCGGGCCATCCAGGCGCTTCCCGCGGCCGAACGCCGCCAGCGGACGCTGGAGCTGATGGTGAGCCCGGACGCCCTTGAGCGCGATCGTGAGGTGCTGGCCGCTTTCCAGGCCACCGGCGAGCCCCGTGCCCCGGAGGCGTCGGCCCGGCGCAGGGCCGCGGTGACCAGCATCGCGATGTCCGGGCGGGCACACCTGGTGAGTGCGCCAACCCTGGTCATCAACGGGTCGGACGACCCGCTGGTGCCGGTATCGGCGGGCATCTGGCTTGCCGGGCAGATCCCCGGCGCCCGCTTCGAGATCCTGCCGGGTGCCCGGCACGCCATCACGCTGGAACGCCGGACGGCGGTGGCTGCACTCGTCCGCGACTTCGTCCTGTCGCACCCCATGACCTGACGGGAGCACTATGAAGATCCTCATCTCCGGCGCAGGCTTCGCTGGGCTGTCGCTCGCCAGGACTCTGGCTGGTCTTGGCGCCGATGTCACCGTCGTGGAACGAGCCCAGGCCGCCCGGAGCGGCGGGGCTCCCATCGACATCCGCGGCGATGCGGTCCAGGTCATGCAGGATTGGGGAATTCTGCCGGCCGTCAGGGACAGACAGCTGCACAGCACGGAATTCGCCCGCTTCGTCGACGCGGGCGGCCGGGAGCTGGCGGCGCTGCCGCTGGCCGCGGCCAGCGACTCCGATGACGACATCGAGATCGCGCGTGAGGACCTGATAGACATCATCGACCGCAGCGTCCCGGCCGGTGTCGTCTTCCGTTTCGGCGACTCGGCCGAGCGCCTCGACGACCGTGACGAAGCCGTGTCCGTCGAGTTCGCGAGCGGCGGGCGAGAGGACTTCGACCTGGTCGTCGGGGCGGACGGGCTGCACTCGCGGATCCGGCGGCTTGTCTTCGGCCCGGAGAGCGCTTACACCCGGTTCCTCGGGGTGTACGTCGCGTACTTCCGGCTCGAGCCCGACGCGGCCGGGCCGGGCAAGACCATGACGGCCTACAACTTCCCCGGGCACGCCGCCGCGACCATGCAGTACCGGGACCGGGCCATCGGTGCGTTCATCTTCCGGTCGCCGTGGCTTGACTACGACTACCGTGACGTCGAGGCGCACCGGCGCATCATCGCCGAGGAGTACGCGGGGATCCGCGCCTGGCGCATCCCGGACCTGCTGCACGCCATGCAGCACGACGATGACCTGTATTTCGACTCGGCCAGCCAGATCCACATGCCGTCCTGGTGCCAGGGCCGCGTCGTCCTGGTCGGTGACGCTGCCTACTCGTCGGCGTTCCTGTCCGGGCGGGGCACATCCCTGGCCATCCTGGGGGCCAGCCGGCTCACGGAGGCGCTCGCCGGGTCCGGCGGCGACCATGCGGCTGCCTTCCGCCGGTACGCCGACGCCATGCGACCTTACGTCGACCACGCTCAGCTGAGCGTCGAAGAAGGCGGCGACCTGCTCGTCCCGGCCACCCAGGCGGCGATCGAGGCCCGTAACGCGTCGCTGCGCGCCGCGAGCTCGGCCTGACCGCGTGGGCTCAGGCTGGCAGTTCGACCCGGCCGCGATCGTTGTGCTCCCACGGGCCCGCCGAGTCGCTGGGCGACGGGCCGAGCAGCTCGATGATGTAGTGCACTACGGTCTCGTCGCTGAGGTTCTTCAGCCGGTGCGGCGGCAGCGGACCGGTATTTCCCACCGTCCGGTACATCACGAAGCCCGGCTCGGCCTCCTGGACCAGACCCCACTCCGCGCCGCCGTACTCCTGGCCGCGCATCCGGCCTGCTCCGGGGTACAGGATGACGTGGTCATGGTGATGCTGGTGATAGTCGCAGTGTTCGCCCGGGGCCAGGGTCATCTCCCACACCCGGACCCGGTCGTTTTCGAATACCACAGTCGACCCGACCGTCGAGGAAAACGGCTCATCACTCACGTCGGCTCCAGTCCCGAGAGAATCAGAATCCAATTATCCTAGAATAGGATCCAATAATTGCCCAGCGACATAAGGCCGATGATGGCTCACACCAGGCCTGCCGCGGCTCCGCCGCGTACCCCGCCAACCGGTTCCGGCGCGGCCGGCCGGAACGGGGAGGAGGCCGACCTTGTCGAGTCTGTGGTGGCGGACATCCGGGACCGGATCAGCGGCGGGCAGTTCCCGGTCGGCACCTGGCTTCGCCAGGAGAAGCTGGCCACCGAGCTCGGGATCAGCCGGATGCCGGTGCGTGAGGCGCTGCGACGGCTGCAGGCCGCGGGCACCATTGAGATCCTGGCCAACCGGGGTGCCCGGGTCCGGCTGCCGTCCGTCCGTGACCTCAGCGAGGTCTACGAGATCCGCGGTGTCCTGGAGGGCCACGCGGCCGCGGCGGCCGCGCAGCTGATCACCTCAGAGCAGCTGGCGCGGCTGCGTCACGCCCATGAGCTTTTCCTCCTCCTCATCGCGGATCTCGAGGACGAGCGGGGCCACCACGACCAAGAGCGCCGCCCGTCCTGGCACGAGGCGAACAGCCTGTTTCACGGGGTGATCGTCGAGGCGTCAGGCAACCGGAACCTCCAGCAGGTCATCGAGGGCCTGCACCAGCGCGTTCCGTTCAATTTGTCCTGGCTCGCCCTCGGCAATGACATCCGGCTGCTCCGGCAGAACGCCGCCGAGCATGGCCGGATTCTCGAGGCCGTCGACGCGGGCAAGGCCGACCGGGCCCGGACGCTGACCATGGCGCACGCGCGGCGCGCCCGTGAGCTGATGGTGCGCAAGCTCGATGAGCTGGAGCTCACCTCGTAGGACGGCCAGGTCACTGCCGCACCGACGTGCACAAACCGGCCTCAAACCCCCGGAAGGCCATCTAGGTAGGCGGTCATCCGGTTGAGGAGCCCGGTGGCGCGGCGCAGGTCGGCGGAGGCGGCCGGCGGGGGCTGGGACGCCACGGCTTCCAGCCGGGGAGCCAGGCTGGGCCGCGCCGAGCGGACCAGCCCGGCGAAGATGCGGGCAGCGTCCCTGACCACCTGGGGATCAGCGCTCCAGATCACCTCGAAGCGCCGGCCGGAGTCGGCGGTTTCCTCCTGTCCCGGGAACTCCCAGCCGGTCACGCAGGCGCAGTGGTCCGGCGCGTCGCACACCAGGGCCCATTCGCGGCGCAGCGGCGCGTCCGGGTCCAGCGAAACAATGACCGGCGCGCCGGGGTCGGCCGGACCGGCGGAAACGGAATCATCAGGCTCGGTGAAGTGCGCGAAGACCACGGCCAGTTCTGCCGTCCGGGCCAGCTCGTTCCAGCGTTCCTCGGACTGCCCGTAGTAGCGCCCTTTCTGGAAGCTGGCGAACAGCACCGGCCGCTCGGCCAGGGCGCAGCACTCGTCCTCGATGGCGCGGGTCAGGGCCAGCAGGGTCGACTTGCGCAGCACCTGGGGGATGAGTTCTGGGTGGCGGCGGCGCAGGGCGGCGAAGACGGACGGCTCGGCCTGTGCCACCTGGGCGGTGGTCTGACTGATCGCGGCGCCCAGGCTCATCCCGGTGGCGCGCAGCCGGAGAACCGACTCAACCAGGCCGGCGTCCTGCGGGCGGTAGCGCCGATGGCCACCGTCGCCCCGGTGCGGCCGCGGGAACCCGTACCGGTCCTCCCAGCTCCGCAGCGTCGCCGCGGGCACACTGGTACGCCGGGCTAGCTCGCCGATGGACAGGCCATCGTTCGGTTCGGTCACGGCCTTCCGGTCCCTCCTCTTCATTGTGCGGAGGTTTTATTGCAAGTCGTGTTTAACTATCCGGCACGCGGACAGTAAGAGCAAGCCATCTAGAAGGAGGAAAGCATGATCGAGAAACTGCACAACGCTGGCCTGCGATCCGAGTATGCCTACCTGGCCGGATTCGCCAGCATCGGGCTGTCGTTCGTGGCCTGGGCGACGTCCCTGAAGGCGGAGGATGCCGGGACCGACCGGGCTGACCGGTGGGGCATCTTCGTGGGTCACTGGGCGCCGACCTTCTTCGGTCTGGGCAACGCCCTGCGGAGCTACGAGAAGTAACGCGCACCTGCCGCGAGGGGACGGCGGGTTCGCGCCCACGAAGCGGCGCAATGCTGTCGATATCGACAGGGGCATCGTCAGCACCCTGGCCGTCGTCAGACGGCGGGCGGGGAAAAACTGAAGCCGAACGGGCTGCGATAGTCAGCCTTCTCCCGTGTTCAGTGGAGCAGTGAGGCGAGCACCACAATCGCCGCCAGCACGACCAGCGCGAGGACGAAGAACCGGGCGGGCATCCGGGGAACGCCGGAGCCCCGCTCGGCCCGCCGGTCCCGGCGCAGCCGACCATAGCTGTCCCGATAATAAAGACGGCGCCCCATGGCTACCCCTCGATCCGGGAACCGGATGGCCCCTGACATCAGTCTGAGATGGGGCGGCCACAGCCAGCAGCGCAGATGACGCACGCACGCGCACTCACATGAGCATCCCGGGTGCGTGGGTATGGTTCGCTGGCCCTATGCCAACATCCGCCACCTTCCGCTCCCGGCTCGTCGCCCGTGAACCTGTTTACGGCGCCTGGTCGGTGATCCCGTCCGCGCTGAGCGTGCGGCTGCTGGCCGCCGCGGGCCTGGACTACGTGGTGATCGACCTGCAGCACGGCGGAGCCGCCGAGGCCGACCTGCCCGCGATGACCAGCGCGATCCGGCTGGCCGGCGCGACGCCGGTAGCCCGCGTGCGGCATGCGAGCACGGCCGACATCGGGCGGGCCCTCGACCTGGGCTGTGAGGGCGTCATCGTGCCGAACGTCGACTCGGCTGCCCAGGCCCGGCAGGTAGCCGGCGCGATCCGCTACCCGCCGGCCGGGTACCGGTCCGCGGGCGGCGTGCTAGCCGGAACCGATCCGTTCTGCCTGGTCATGGCCGAGTCGGCCGGGGCGGTCAGCGAGCTCGATGCCACCCTGGCCGTCGACGGTGTCGACGGCCTTTATGTCGGCCCACGGGACCTGTCGTTCTCGCTGGGCTGCGAGCCGGACCCAGACGACCCGGTGCTCAAGCCGGTCCTGGAGCGCATCTGGGCCGCCTGCGCCGCCGCGGGCAAGCCCGTCGGGGTGCACGCCACCGACGGCGCCGTCGCCCGCCGCTACCGCGACGCCGGTTCCACGCTCATCACGGTCGCCGACGACGCGGGTGCCATCACCCGTCACACCGCCGCCCAGCTCGGCCGGACCCGTCCCTGACCTCCGATCGCCCGGGCGGGCGCCGCCGGCCCAGGGCGGCGGCCACGCCCACGGCGGCCAGGGCCGGGATCGCTCCGCAGATGGCCATGCCCACCCGCGGGCCGAACTGGCCGGTGAGCACCCCGATTATCGGCGCGCCGATGGGCGTGCCGCCGATGAAGGCCAGCATGTACAGCCCCATCACCCGGCCGCGCCGCTCGGGATCGACGGCGAGCTGGACGGATGCGTTGGCCATGGCCTGGAACGCGAGGTTGACGAAGCCCATGGCGGCCAGTGGGACGAGGAATATGGCCAGGTCCGGCGCGATCGCCGCGCTCGTCTGCAGCAGCCCGAACACGGCCGCCGCGAGGACGATGACCCGGGTCCGCGGCCGGGCCGCCGCCCCAGCCAGCAGCGCGCCCGCGGCCGACCCGATGGCCAGCACGATGTTGAACAGCCCGTACGTGCCGGCGTTCCCGCCGAAGGCCGACTTGGCCATGGCCGTCAGCACGATCGGGAAGTTGAGCCCGAATGTGCCGAATATCCCGACCAGGACAATCGTCCACACCACGTCCGGCCGGCTCTTCAGGTACCGGGCCGTGGCCCGCATCGCACCGGGCTCGCGCGGGGCCGGCGGAGCCGGAAAGAGCTCGGCTGGCCGCAATCGCAGCAGGCCGATGACCGGGCCGGCGTAACAGGCGGCGTTGACCGCGAACACCCAGCCCGTGCCCACGCTCGCGATGAGCAGGCTCGCCGCGGCCGGGCCGATGAGCCGGGTCGACTGGAACACCGCGGCGTTCAGCGCAATGGCGGCGCGCAGGCGGCCGGGCGGCACCACCTCGGCCACGAACGCCTGCCGGGCCGGCGCGTCGAAGGCGAAGATCAGCCCGCTGGCGAACGCGAACGCGTACACGTCGGCCGGATGGACCGCGCCGGCGATGGTGATGGCGGCCAGCCCGGCGGTGGCGACCGCGTTCAGCGTCTGGGTGATCAGCAGGATGCGCCGCTTCGGCCGCCGGTCGGCCACCCCGCCGGCGGTCAGGCCGAGCAGCAGGATCGGCAGGAAATGCAGCGCCATAGTCACGCCAACACAGGTGGAGCTGTGCGTCAGGCTGTAGACCAGCCAGTCCTGGGCGATGCTCTGCATCCACGTGCCGGTGTTGGCCAGGCTCTGGCCGGCGAGGTAGATCCGGTAGCTGCGCGAGGAGAGGGCCGCGAAGGCGCCTCCCGTGGGCCGAAGTGCTTCGGCGGTGGTCACGACGTGGCCTTCCTGTTGCCGTCTGTCCTCCGCCATTCTCGGCCGTGACCAGGTCATATTGAAAGGCAATTACCTGCCTAACTGTTATTGTGAATATTTATGACTGGCTATGATCCGCAGCTTCTGGCGAGCTTCCTCGCCGTCGAGCAGACCGGCAGCTTCACCCGGGCCGCCACCCGGCTCGGCATCCAGCAGCCGACCGTCAGCCAGCACATCCGCCGCCTGGAGGAGCAGGTCGGCCGGGTCCTCGTGCTGCGGGACACGCATTCGGTGTCGCTGACCGCCGACGGCGAGGCCATGGCCGGGTTCGCGCGCAACATCCTGGCCGCCAGCGAGCAGGCGGCGGCCTATTTCAGCGGGGCCCGGCCGCGCGGACGGCTCCGCATCGGCATCTCCGATGACCTCGCGCTCACCCGCCTGCCGCAGATCCTGCGCGACTTCCGCCGGGAGAACCCGCTCGTCGACTTCGACCTGACCGTGGACCAGAGCGGCCTGCTGCACCAGCGCCTGGAGGGCGAGAAGCTCGACGTGTTCATCGGCAAGCGCCCGAGCGGGGAGGAGCGCGGCCGGCTGGTCAAACGCGACCGCCTCGTGTGGGTGGGCACGCCATCGACCAGGCTGGACCTGACCAGACCGCTGCCGCTCGTCGTCTACCCGGCGCCCAGCGTCACACGGACGGAGATACGCCGGGCCCTGAACCGGGCCCGCCTGCCGTTCCGGAGCGCCTGCGTCTGCCGCGGCGTCAACGGCCTCATCGCGGCGGTGGCCGCGGGCATCGGCGTCTCGGCTCTGGCGGCCAGCATGGTCCCGGCCCAGCTCGCCACGTTGGGGCCAGGGCACAAGCTACCCGAGCTCGGCACGATCGACCTGGTCCTGCTGACCAACCCGCGCGCCGACCGGCGGCCGGCGGTGCGCGCGCTGATCTCGACCGTCCTGGCGAGCGGGTCAAGGTCACTTGTCGCCTATCGTGACGAGACCACCGAGGGTCCGACCGCCCACCCGCGCTCTTTAGCGGCGCCAAGGACGGAGGATACTAGAGGGTCAGGTCAGGTTACGTGCGGACTGGGAAGAGGTGCCGTCGAAAGTGGTGCGGGTGATCATGCTGGCCCCGCCGGGCGCCGGGAAAGGGACGCACGGCCAGTGGCTGACTCAGCAGACGGGCGCCACCCACATCTCCTCGGGCGACCTGCTGCGCGAGGAGGTCGCCAGCGGATCGAACCTGGGACGGCAGCTCGCCGAATACACCGCGCGCGGTGACCTGGTGCCGGACGACCTCATCTTCAAGATCCTCATGCCGGCCGTGATCGCCGCGGCCCGTGAAAATGGCGGCTACGTACTCGACGGGTTCCCGCGGACGATGCCGCAGGCGTTGCGCGCCGCCGAGCTCGGCAAGGAGCTCAGCCTGACCAGCAATGCCGTGATCTACCTCACTGCGCCCGAGGAGGAGCTGGTCACGCGGGTACTTGAACGGGCGCAGCGCGACGGCCGGGACGACGACACGCTCGATGTGATCCGGCACCGGCTCGCCGTCTATACCCGGGAGACCGCGCCGCTGGTCGACTATTACCGCGGCCGCGGCATCCTGCTCGAGCTGAGCACCAACCGCCCCGAGGCCGAGGTCCGGGCGGACCTGCGGGACTGGTTCGAGGCCCGCGACCTGATGCGGCCCGCCGCCGGAGAGCGCCCGCCCAGTCGTGAGCGCCAGCCCGGTCACGACCGCCAGGCCAGTCATGAGCGCCAGGCCAGTCGTGAGCGCCCGCCCAGTCACGAGCGCCAGCCCAGTCAGCAGCAACCCGGCTAGCACCTATGCGGGATTTCGGTACCGGCCATGATTTGCTCGGAAGCCCAGATTGACCGTCCGGCAACTGCGCCGGGCGGAGTTACCGTGCGCCCGTTCGGCCTTATGCCGTCTGCTTGTCGACCGATGCCCGGTAGATCTGCTCGATCGACGCCTCGAGCTGCGCGTTGAACTGCTCGTCGGTCTGGCTGTCGGTCAGCCCTTCCAGCAGCGCGCGGGAGAAGCTGGCGATGAGGGTGGGATCGCGGGCGAGCAGCTTGCAGGCCTCGTCCCGGCTGTAGCCGCCGGACAGCGCCACAACCCGCAGGATCCGCGGATCGGCGACCAGGTCGCCGTACAGGCCGACCTCGGTCGGGATGGTGACCTTCACCATGATGGTCGCGGTCTCGGGCAGCGCCTGGAGGTGCTTGGCGATGGCGTCGTGCAGCAGCGTCTCGGCCTGCGCCTTGTGCGGGCTGGAGATGCTGACCTCGGGCTCGATGATCGGCACGAGCCCGGCGGCCATGATCCGGCTGGCGTAGTCGAACTGCTGGTCCACGATGGCGGTCACCCCGGCCTCGGCGGCGTCGTTGATCACCGACCGCATCTTGGTGCCGAAGATCTTGTGCCGCTGGGCGCGCTCGAGCAGGTCATCGAGGGTGTCGATGGGCTTCATGAGCTGGACGCCGTCCTGCTCGGGAGCCAGCCCCAGGTCGACCTTGAGGAACGGCACCACGTTCTTCTCATCCCACAGGTAGCGCGTCGTGGGGACGCCGTTGACCTCCCGTTCCATGGTCTGCTCGAACAGGATCGCCGCGAGGATGCGCGAGCCGTCGAACGCCGGGCTGGTCAGCACGCGGGTCCGCATGGCGTGGACCAGGTCGAACATCTCGTCGTCGTTGTGGTAGCGGTCCCGCTCGATGCCGTATTCGGCGAGCGCCTTGGGTGTGCTGCCGCCGCTCTGGTCCAAGGCGGCGAAAAAGCCGCGGCCGGTCCGGATCTTCTCAAACTGGGTAGTGTCCACCCCCCGATTCTGTCACCAGCCCGGCCGGATCCGACACCTAGGCACGCTACTTGAAACCAGGTCACCGGCGCCCGGCCGACGCTGGACGGGGCGCGTCCGGCCGCCTAGTGTCGGGCTGATGATGGCGACGATGCCGGTCACCTCGCCCGGCCAGGACGTAGCCCGGCGGCTGATGGACGACGGCTACGTCGTCGTAACCGGCATGATGAGCCCGGATGGAGTGCGGGAAGCCCGCGCTGACCTGGACCGGGTGCTGCGGACGACCCGGACCGGGCGGAACTCCTTCGAGGGATTCGGCACCCAGCGGATCTACGCGCTGTTCGCCAAGACCCGCGCGTTCGACGCGCTCGCCACCGATCCGCTGCTGCTCGGCGTCCTGGACCAGGTCCTGGGTCATTACCAGCTCAGCGCCCCCGTCGGCATCTGCATCGGGCCGGGCGAGAAGGCGCAGATCCTGCACAGAGACGACGCCATCTATCCGGTGCCCGAGCCGCACCCGCCGCTGGTGATCAACACCATGTGGCCGCTGGATGAGTTCACCGCGGCGAACGGGGCCACCAGGTTCATCCCGGGCAGCCACCGGTGGGAACCGGGCCGGCAGCCCGGCCCGGACGACCCGGTCGAGACGGCGGTGATGTCGCCCGGATCGGCTCTGTTCTACCTGGGCAGCCTGTGGCATGGGGGTGGCGCGAACCAGACCGCCAGGCCCCGGCTCGGCGTGATCCTGGAGTACGCGGTCGGCTGGCTGCGGCCGCAGGAGAACCACTGCCTGGCCGTTCCCCGCGACATCGTCCGTGACCTGCCGGAACGGCTCCAGGAACTGCTCGGCTACAACATTTACCCGCCGTTCGTGGGCTACGTCGACGGCAGGCATCCCCGCCGCGTGCTGTCGGCAGGTCCCGCACCGGAGCGCTAGACGAGGGCGGCGAGGTTGTCCCGGGCCGCCGGGTAGTGCTCGCGGGCCGGGCCGCGGGCGAAGCCGAGCAGCAGGTTCGTGTTCACCTGGGTCACGAAGCGTCCGGTGGCGGCGGAGATGTGGTGGTCGTCGCCGTCACCCCGGTGTCCGGCCATCATCGACTCGACCCAGCGCATCGTGCCGGAAGCGAACACCCCGGCCCCGCTGGAGGTGGTGTAGTACGCGGTATCGGAGTAGTCGGGCTGGCCCTCGCATACCACCGGCGAATGCGCGAGCACCTCGATCGGCCGCGGCGTCGGGTAGCCGAGGTTGACCCGGTCGAACTCCACCCCGACCAGGTGCCCGAATGACTGGCCCTTTCGCACGCCGGTGCCGGCGTACAGCCAGTGATCCGGCTGGTGGATCACGTATGGCGCGTCGACCGGGTAACCCTCGTAGATGACGCCGGTCATCGAGGATTCCGGGTCCGGGGCCGGCGGCAGCCGGTAGTCGGTGGTGGCCAGCGAGGGGTCGGCGGAGTACATCGGATCCTGCTCGACGCTGGTCTTGTAGCAGATGACCGTCCGGTCGGCGGTGCCGCCCGCGGCCGGGGCGACCCTGATCCGGCGGAAGCAGGTGTTCGCACCCAGGAACGCCACGTTGGCGCCGGCGTCCCGGGCCTGGGTGACGGCCGCGCGCCGTTGCGGCGTCCAGTACTCGTCGTGCCCGAGGGTGTAGATCGCGGTCGCGCCCTTCAGGATGGAGGGGTCACGTTCGATATCCACGCCTGTGGTGTAAGCCAGCGGGATCCCGGTCCGTTCGGCCAGCACGACGAACGCCCGCTCATAGGTCATGAACCTGACCGCGCCGTCCTCGTCGTAGGGACGATCGAAGCTCACCTGCACCGAACGGGTCCCGTAGCTTCCGTCCTCACCCTGGTACAGGTCATAGCCGCCCCACAGGTTGTACGCCTGATAGGTCTCCGGCGCGTGCACGATGACCGTCTTGCCCGCACCTTCCGATGAGCGCACGACCAGGGGGACATAGCGCTGGTGGCCGTTGCTGCCGTCCAGCCGGAGCAGGTAGGCCCCCGCGGGCCACCCGCCGGTCGCGACGGTCAGCATCGGCTCCCACGCCGTGGACACCGTGCGGGTGGCGGAGGCGAAGGACGCCTCGGGCTGGCGCCGGCCGCGGATCTCTTCCGATCGCCACACCAGGCGGGCCTGCGCACCGCGGTACCAGCCGACCCGGTACGCCGAGACCCGGAACGAGGACCCGGTGGTCGAGACGTGCAGCGTGAACGCCTCGCCAGGGCGGACACTGACCTGGTCGGCGTAACCCTCGATGGCGTCCGAGGGGCCCAGTGAGCTGATCCAGAAATCCGGGTTGCCCTGCAGGTCGCGTTCGGGCACGGCGACGGCACGGGCACGACGCGGCTTGGCGGCCGCGGGCCGCGGCTGGGCCGCCCCTTCCGCGCTGCAGCCAGCCGTGACACCTATCGCCGCTGCCGCGGCAGCACCAAGGAAAGTACGGCGCTGCAGTCCTTCACCGGTCATCTGCGCATCGTTCCCGCGAAATTTGGATGACGCCTACCTTAGCGGCACTGATGACGGCGCGGGCTCAGACTAGATCGGGTAAACGCCAGCTCGCGCTGATCCGGGGTCATCCCCGGATCAGCGCGCCTGATGTCAACCGGGTCAGCGT
>JBAPYC010001161.1:0-1619 GCA_049284535.1 Streptosporangiaceae bacterium | reverse complement strand
CAGAGGGTGGTTGATTCTGCGGGGAGGCCCGTTGCCGTAATCGAGACGACGGCGGTGCGCGTGATCCGTCTCGCCGACGTGGACCTTGCTCACGCGCTGGGGGAGGGCGAGGGGTACGAGTCGGTCGCGGAGTGGCGGGCCGGGCATGAGCGTTTCTGGCACTCGGCGGAGATGCGCGCCGCAATGGGTGACCCGGAATTCACCGTCGGCGACGACACCCTCGTGGTGGCCCAGACGTTCAGGCTGGTCGAGTAGTCGTCTAGCTGGCCGGGCGGGTACGTGGCCGCCGCGCTGGCCATTGCGCCTTCGCCGGCCGCGCTGTACCGTGCGCCTTCATGCCATATCCCGTGCGCACCGGCCAGGCCGGTGCACATGTGCTGGCCGCGGTCCGGGCGACCACGACGCGGCAGCACCTGGGGGCTGACATTGTCCGCCTGCTCGACATGATCTGGCCGGTGCTGCGCGCGGAGGGTGCGCGTACCGGGCACAACGTCGTGGTGTACTACGGCGGCCAGGGCGGCACGCTGGACATCGGTGTCGGTGTCGAGGTGTTCACGGATTTCGCTGGCCATGGGGAGATCCAGCGCATATCCACGCCGTCGGGCGAGGCCGCCGCGACAACCCACTACGGCGAGTACTCGGAGATGGGTGCTGCGTACGCGGCGCTGGAGCAGTGGTGCACCAACAACGGACGCCGGCCGGCCGGGGTCAGCTGGGAAGTTTACGGTGACTGGGATGACGATCCCGCGAAGGTCCAGACGGACGTGTATTTCCTCCTCGAGCCCACGTCAGCCTGAGCAGAAGACATCCGGATCTGATGCTTCGCGGCAAGATCCCGCCATAAGGACGGCCGGGTTCAGGTGCCGCGTTGCGCGCGAGCGTAGGCGTCGAGCCGCTCCAGCGTGTCCGCATAAATGCCGCGCATGACCCGCGGGGCGAACAGGCGCTCAAAGAAGCCGCCGATCCCGCCCGCGCCCCGCCAGGTCGAGGAGATCCGCACCAGGGAATCGCCGCCCTGGGGCGCGACGGTGTAACTGGTGACCGCGCTCGAGCCGGTGTCAGACTCGGTGAGGATGCGGCCGGGCTCAGGCTCGGCAACCTGCATCCGGTACGCGCGGGTACGGCCGCCGGCGGTCATCGTGAACCGCGTGATCGTGCCCGCACCTACGCCGCCCGACTCGACCTGGAAGTCAGAGAACGCCGGGGCCAGGAAGTGCGGATGGTGTCCGCGCATGTCTGCGATATAGCCATACACCGCAGCCGCTGGTGCGCCTATGGTCCGCTCAGCCGAGACGAGCATCGTTGCCATGGACCCTGTCTATCACCACCCGCCAGCAGCACCATCCCTCCCCGGAAGGCACTCTGCGGAACACCCGGTCAGCCGCCATGAAGTGCACCCAGGGCCCTGCTAGGCGTCATTCAGGCTGGGTTGTCGTGGGTGAGCAGTCGCCGGACCGGCCTGGGATGGCCGAGGCTGGTAGGTGTCAGGGAAGGGCGCAGGTATTCCTCGCCGGCTGGCCAGCGAGCCACGTGCTGGGCGTTGGTTGCGGCGTCATGCCCTATGTAGGCGACCTCGGTAATGTCCACGGCAAACAGGGTGAATTCGCCGGGGACAGGCC
>JBAPYC010001160.1:0-11481 GCA_049284535.1 Streptosporangiaceae bacterium | reverse complement strand
GGGGTGACGAGCAGGGTTTCCTCGAACGTGGGGCCTTCCGGCGTGGCGGGCTTGTCGAAGATGGCCAGCGGGGTCAGGGTGCCGCCGCTGAGCAGTGCGTCGATGCTCAGCTCGGGGCCGGGCAGGTACTCCTCGGCCAGCAGCGGCCCGGTCGCGTTCTGGCCTGCGGCGGACAGGACCCGGCGGATCCGCAGGGCGGCCTGAACCGCCTGGGTGGCGTCGTCGGCGCGCAGGACACCCTGGCTGGCGCTGAGCGAGACCGCCTTGATCACGCACGGGAGCCCCGTCGCGGCCGCCGCCTGCCTGATGGCATCACCGCGGGCGTGGGCGGGGATGATCTCGAATCGGGGCTGGGGCACCCCGGCGGCGGCCCAGAGCCGGCGCTGCCGGGTCTTGTCGGCCGCAGCGAGCACGGCGGCGGCTGGGTTGTGCGGCAGGCCGAGGCGCGACGCGACCGCGGCGGCGAGCAGGAGCATGGGGGTGTCGGCGGCGACGACCGCGTCCACGGGTCCGCAACGGGAGACGATCCGTTCGGCGGCGTGATCCGGATCGCCGGGGCGGACAGGGATGACCGGGCGGTCTCCGACCGGTAGCGCGCCGTCGCTGGCCACAGTCAGGTCCAGGCCCATCGTAGTGGCCGCGAGCATGAAGTCCGCGGTGCGGTAGCTGCGGGCGGGGGCCAGCAGCAGCATGCGGCGCGCCGCGATCACCGTTTCTCCGGGGAGAAGAACGGGTCCGTGCCCGCCTCGTGGTCGGTGACGTCGGCTACGCCGGTCACGCCGGGTAGCCGGGTGCGCAGCAGCGGCTCGATACCCTGCCGGATGGTGACCTCGGCCAGGCTGCAGCCCTGGCAGCCGCCCTCGAGGCGGACGCGGACCCACCCGCTGCCGGTGCCGACGACGGTGACGTGCCCTCGGTGCGCCGCGATTGACGGGTTCACCTCGGCGTCCAGGATCCGCTGGGCCGCGCAGCCTAGATCCCCGTCCTGCGGTGATTGCGGCGCCGGGCCGGCGCCGGCCAGCCTGACCCCGGTGACAGCGGGCACCGCGGCGCGGATCTGCACCTCGATCCGGTGCAGGATCGGGAGTACCGCCCCGGGAGAGCCGTCCGCCTCCAGCAGGATCACGCCATCCTCACCGGCGGCGAGGACGCGGATGCCGGTGGCGCCCCGGGCGATGACCGAGGGCAGGATGCTGCGCGCCAGGGCGTCGGTCACCTCAGCGACCAGGTCGCTCACCGGGGCTGGCCCTTCTCGAGCGCGGCTTCCAGGTCGGCGATCAGGTCCGCGGGTGACTCGATGCCCACCGAGATACGGAGCAGGTCATCAGGAACCGGGGAAGAGGGGCCCTCACCGCTACGCCGGTGCTCGACCAGGCTCTCCACCCCGCCGAGCGAGGTGGCCCGCTTGAACACGCGGACCTCGCCCAGGACGGCGAGGGCGTGCCCGGCCCCGGCGGCGAACCGGATCGACAGCATCCCGCCGAACCCGCCGTCCATCTGCCGGGCCGCGATGGCATGCCCCGGATGACCGGGCAGCCCGGGGTACAGGACGGCCGACAGGGCGGGGTGCCCGGCGAAGTGCACGGCGATCGCCAGCGCGGTGTCCGAGGCCCGCTGCACGCGCAGGAACAGGGTGCGCATGCCGCGCTGCAGCAGCCACGCCTCGAAGGGGCCGGGCATCGCGCCGGCGTTGCGCCGCCAGGACCGGACCCGCTCCCAGAACGGATCCCGGCGGGCGGCCAGCACGGCGCCGGCCAGCACGTCGCCGTGCCCGTTAAGGTACTTGCTGGCCGAATGCACCACCAGGTCGGCGCCGAACTCGAACGGCCGGGTCAGCACCGGCGTGGCCACCGTGTTGTCCACTGCTACCCGGACCCTGGCCGCATGGGCCAGCTCGCAGACGGCCGCCAGGTCGGTGATTTCCCACATCGGGTTCGCCGGGGTCTCCAGCCACAGCAGCCGCGTCCGGCCGGGCCGGATCGCCGCCGCCACCGCGTCCAGGTCAGCGGTGTCGGTGAACTCCACGTCCAGGCCCCAGGTGAGCCCGAACTCGGCCAGCCACTTGCGCACCCCCCAGTACAGGACCCGGGAGACCAGCACGTGATCCCCGGGCAGCAGCGACTGGAACACCGCGGTGACGGCCGCCATCCCCGAGCTGAACAGTGCGCACTCGCCGCCCTCCAGCATGGCCAGCAACCGCTCCGCGTGCTCGGAGGTGGGATTATCAGCGCGCGTGTAGACCCGGCCCTGCGGGTAGCTGCCGTCTGCCTGCTGCTCGTAGCTCGTAGACATGGTGATCACCGGCGCCAGAGCGCCCGTGACCGGGTCCGTCTCGCCCAGCGCCTGCGCCACCAGGGTCTGCGGGGACAGGGACAGGTGTTCCATCAGGCCGTACCTCCGTTCACGCCGCCGCTCCTGCGGTTCTCGTTCCGCCACGGGCCCGGCAGCATTCGCGGCGCCCAGCGGCCGTCATCACGCTGCCCTCTCGATGGCGAAGACCTGCAACGCGTCGGCGACGGGACAGGCCCGGGGCCCCAAGGACGGGCCAAACGCATAACGGCCCACCCGGTATCAAACCACTGGTCTCATCGTGAGCGGCCGGTTAACAGAAGGTCTGTCATCAACCCGCGAGCCTCTGCCTAACGTAGCTCCGCGGCCCGTTTTACCAGCAGATCGGCCTGATGGGAACTTGCAGCAGGAGCCTAGCAGGCGTGCCGCTGTGTGCCGGGTAATGCCGTTTCGTCCGTGTTACCCGCGTGTTAGAAGCCTCCCGGACTCGGACTTGTGTTACTCCCGTGTCGGGCTTGTAACCAGGGAGCCTTTTCTGCTTGCTGATCAGGCCACTGACCCCCATTCAGCCCACCGATCGTCCGGCCAGTCAGCGTTTTACGTCGCTTTGCACTAGGCACCGAGCTTATCTAGGCACCGAGCTTCGTTGCCGAATCGAGCCGTTCTTGACGTCAAGGCGCTCCCCGCGCCGGGCTCTGGCCTTGGGGAGGCCCCGCCCGGCGCGCCCGTCCCGTCCTGCGCCGGGAGCGGTACCGATGACTTGTACAGCTCATCCGAACGCGGCCAGTGCACGCGGCAAGTAGTGTTTCGTCCGAATACCACGGTCCCGGTCACGGTCTCAACGGCACCTTCAGCATCGCAGGCGATCGCTTCGCGACCCTTGCCCGGTGATCGCTCCCCGGTGATCTGGCGGTTACCCGGAAGGCGGGATAGCGACGTCGTAGTCCCTGGCAGGTGGGGACCTTGTGCTCCGTAGATGATGCCTCTCGGTATAAGCATGCGGACAGGTATTACCGAAGCCCTGGCCGGACGCAATGCACGTAGAGCCAGTGATCACTAGGAGATCGCCATGGCCGCTACGGCGCAGACGACATTCACGATCGGGGCCGACGCCAATTGCACCGATCGGGCCTGCGGTCACGTGAGCCACGTAGTCGTGAACCCCGTCGCCCGAACTATCACTCACCTCGTGGTCGACCCCAAGGACCATGATGGTCGTGACCTCGTGGTTGCGGTAGAGCGCAGAACTCGCGGACCAGGTCGCCTGCGCTGCTCATGGCTGGCCGGCGCGCAGGCCGGCCAGCGTGCGGTCGGCGGCCGCCTGCGACGACGCGGGATTCTGGCCGGTGACGAGGTTGTCGTCGGTCTCCACATGGGGCTGCCAGGCCGGCCCGGGGACGAAGCGTGCGCCGCGCCCCCGCAACCGGGTCTCCAGCAGCCACGGTGCCTTGCTGGCCAGCCCGGCCTGCTCCTCTTCCTCGTTGGTGAACGCGGTGAGCCGCCGGCCCGCGAATAGCCAGCTGCCGTCGTCCCGGTTGGCCGACAGCAGCCCGGCGGGGCCGTGGCACATGGCCGCGACCAGCCGTCCGGTGTCGTGCAGTTCGATGATGATCTGGCCGAGTGGCGCGCAGCCGGGCAGGTCCTCCATCGGCCCGTGGCCGCCGGGGATGTAGATGGCGTCGTAGTCGCCCGCTCGCTGCCGCACGTCCTCCAAGGCCAGCGGCCGGGCCAGTTCGGCCTCGATCGAGTCGATGTAGCTGCGCAGGCCGGCGGCCTTGGCCTCGTCGCCGCCGTTTGCCTCCGGGCTCAAGCTGGCCTGGTCCACGGTCGGGTGGACGCCGCCCGGCGTGGCTATGTCCACGTCGACGCCCTGGGCGCGGAACGTCCGATGCGGCACCACGAATTCCTCGGCCCAGTAGCCGGTGGGATGGCGGGTTCCGTCCGCGAGCGTCCAATGGTCGCTCCCCGACAGCACCAGCAAGATCCGCGCCATTATTCGCCTTCGGTAGACGCTGCCCAGTTGACCTGACCCGTGCCCGGGACGGGCGTTGGGCCACCCTCCGCGCTCAACCTAGCCGCGCGTCCGGCCAGCCCATATCCCCCAGACGGATAGGTTCCCCGGGTGTGCGTCAAACTCGTAGGTGAGCAAGATCGTTTAGGGGTTTTGGCCGACCAGACAGCTGGCGTCTGGTTGCGTGCTGCATTCCAGATCTGGCCTGCTGGCCTGCTGGCCTGCTGGCCTGCTGGGAGTGCAGCGTGATGGGCTCTCGTACTGGTAACCATCCAGCGCAAAAACAACGATTAGGATCACGGACAGGTAACGGGCCGGAGGCTGGGACGGTGGTCAGTTTCTTGCGGCCGGCATCAGCGAGCAGCCCGACGAGCCACGCCGCAAGGTCATCAACGACAAACACCACGTCTACAGTTCAGAGCCAGCACGCCAATAAATCGGCTAGAGCCTCGGGCCGCCAGTCCAGGAAATGCCACGCGAATCAGCAAGCAAGGAAACCCGGACCAATCGCAATTAAGCAAGCCGAAACGGAGCACCGACTCTGAGCATGCATCGCCAGACGGCGGTGCGCGTGTCAGATAGCGCGCATATCATGCGCTTATGTGCCTGGCATTTTCGTTGACAGAAGGTGACCGCGGCCGATCATAACGGCGGCTACGCGCGCGCCTCCACCATGGACCGCTGTCACACCAAGTAATCGAGCTGGCCGCCGCCGGGCAGCTCGGCATGGCCGCCGCAGAGCCGATCCGGCTGGCCGTCGTCAGGCAATAACAAAAACTGGATTCGCGGCCGGCCGGGGAGATATTTTCCGGATTCCGGGGCAGGAGGAGCGTGCCCTGGTCATCCCCGCCTGTACAGGAGGCCGGTCATGAGCCTCGCCCCAGGTGAAAGGCAAGCTCTAGCCGAGATCGAGCAGTCGCTGTCCGCCGGCGACCCGGAGCTGGCCGCCAGAATGGCGACCTTCGCCACGCTGGCACCAGGCGACACGATCGCGCGCTGGAAGTTGCTGTCGCCGCGGCGCCTCCGGCTCAGACGCATCGTCATGGTAGCCATCGCACTGGCGATCATCGGCCTGTTCGTCTTTGCCATCCTGCGCACCGGCGGCCACAACTGGCCCCTGCCCAACGTCCCAGCCCGCTGACTGATCCGTCCGCGGAGGCCCGCCCGTCCGCGGAGGCAGAGCCCTCCTAGGCGGGCTCGCCCTTGAGGGTGAAGGAGGCCAGCAGGTTCACCGCCAGGACCAGGGCGGCCACCGTGACGACAGCGCCCATGATCACGGAGGTGAGGAGCGACAGGCCCGCCTGCAGCACCGGGTCGTTCACGACGCCGTTCGCGATGCCCAGGCCGTAGTGGCTCACCGAGAGCAGCCGGGCCCCGCTGACGAAGTTGGCCATCAGCGTCTCCCAGACCAGCACGTACAGCAGGCCGACGGCGATGGCCCGGGTGGTGGCCACCGACACCATGACGAATACCGCGTTATAGATCACCGAACAGGCCAGGGCCCCGGCGAACAGGCCCAGTGCGAGCTTGCTGCCGCTGATGCTGGCGGGCCCACCGAGCGCCACTCCCCCGGCGCTGGCGGCGCCCTGGCCCGGGATGGTGCCGCCGCCGGAGATCAGCCCGGCGACGAGTTCCGGGATCGCGGCGAAGACCACGGTCAGGACCGTCGCAACAGCAAACTTGGTCACGATCAGCGAGGACCGCCGCACCGGCGTGGCCAGCAGGTGGATGATGCTGCCGTCGTCGATCTCGGCGCCGAGCACGCTGGTGCCGATAATAAGCGCGGTGAGCGGGATCAGCACCGAGAAGCCGAACGTGCCCAGGACGTGCGACGGCCAGGGGCCCATGGGCGGATGGGTGGCCCGCAGCACGGCCGTGAGCAGGATAAGGATCGCCGCGGGCAGCGCGAACAGCAGCGCACGCCTGCGGCTGAGGGTCGCGCGTATGGTGACCCACGCGACGGTCGGATTGAACAAGCCGGACATGTACTCTCCTCAGCTGGCTACAAGGTAGGCAAAGACGCTTTCCAGGGACTCGTCGGTGGGCAGGACCTCGCGCAGCCGGACCCCCTGGTCCCGGGCCAGCACCGCGATGTCACGGCAGAAGGCGCCGTAGTCCGAGGTCCGCACCTGCAGGCCGGCCCGGGTGAGTTCCACCGCGGTCACCGCGGGACGCCCGATCAGCACGCCGCCGAGCCGCCGGTCATCAGAGGACCGCACGGTGAACATATGCGGCCGGCTCGTCATCAGCCGGCGGATGGCGCGGAAGTCGCCGGAGGCCGCCAGCCGCCCCGCCACCACCACCTGGATGGTGCCGGAAAGCCGCTCAACCTCCTCCAGGATGTGCGAGCTGAATACGATGGTCTGGCCCTCGCTGCCGAGCTTGTCGAGCAGGTCCATCATGTGCAGGCGCTGGCGCGGGTCCATCCCGTTGAACGGCTCATCCAGCAGCAGCACCTCCGGATCGTGCACGAGCGCCGCGGCCACCTTGATCCGCTGCCGCATGCCCTTGGAGTAGGTGGCGACCTTGCGGTCCGCCGCCTCGGTCATCTCCAGCAGGGCGATGACCCGGGTTGCGGCTGCGACCGGTTCCGGGAGCCCGTGCAGCCGGGCGGTGGCCGCGACGAACTGCCGGCCAGTCAGGAAGGCGTACACCGAGTCCCGTTCGGGCACCAGGCCGATCCGCCGGTAGAGCTCCGGGTCGCGCCAGCTCGGCCCAGATCCGACGGCGACTTCGCCGCGGGACGGCGGCAGGAAGCCGGCGATCATGTGGATGATCGTCGACTTGCCCGCGCCGTTGGGCCCCAGCAGGCCGGTCACGCCCGGTTCGATGGACATGGTGACGTCGTTGACCGCCACCACGTTGCCGTACCAGCGCGATACGTTGCGCAGCTCAATCGTGGTCATGACTGGCTCGCCTTCCGGTATCTCGCGGCCAGGCCCCCGAGGCAGGCCGCGAGGAGGACCAGCGCCAGCAGCCCGTACAGCGGGCCGTACCGGCCTGGATTGGCGACGAGGCCGTCCTGCGTGCTCCCGCCGAGCCACACACGTACCCCGTCGAGGATGGTAAACGGGCTGAACAGCCCGGCCACCCGGGCCCCGGTCGTCGTGGCCGTGCTCCCCCCCTCGGCCTGGATGAGCAGCAAGGCCAGGACGAACGTGAGCACGCAGCCGATCGCGACGATGCCGGTCGAGTACGCCCGCCGCCCGGTCATCGAGGCCAGGACCAGGCCGACCGCCGCCATCAGCACGGCCCACATCAGGCCCACGCCGAGGCCGGGGATCAGCGCCCTGGTCTGGTCCCAGACGGCCCCGCCGCCGTGCACCGAGGCGATCGTGCCGGCGTACAGGCCGAGCAGTGGCACCTCGATCAGGATCAGCAGCGCACCGGCGAGCGCGAGGTACTTGGCCAGCGGGTAGTCGGTGCGCCGCAGCGGGCGGCAGAAGTACAGCGGCAGGACCCGGTTGCGCAGGTCGCGGGACACCAGCTCGGGCGCCTGGGCCGCGATGAAGATGGTGACCAGCGCGACCCGCAGCGTGGGCAGGTAGCCGTCATAGCTGTACAGCCGGCTGCCGCCCTTGGTCATCGAGACCGCGTTCACGAGCGCCGGCAGGCACATGGTCACGAACGCCAGCGCCGGGATGACCTTGCCCTTGACACCCCGGCCGAAGCCCCACGCGGAGCGGAAGCTGTGCCAGGTCAGCGCCCGGATGATCTGCAGCCGGCCCAGCCGTGGGCCGTCGTAGCCGCGGTAACCCAGATCGTGGATGACCCCAGTGCCCCGATCCCCAGTGCCCCGATCCCCAGTGCCCCGATCCGGCACCCGGGCGGCAGCCTGGCTAGCCACGGAGCACCTCCGCATCGTCACGGAACAGCTCTTCGACCTGGTGCCGCCGCTGCTCCAGCCGGCACAGCGGCAGGCTGAGCGCCGCCACGCAGTCGCGGACCACGTCGTAGGTACCGTCGCCGCCCAGCGGCACCAGCAGCGCCCGGGCCGAGGCGGCGGCGGTCAGGCCACGCGCGGCCAGCTCGGCCTGCAGCCGGTCCAGGCCCTCTTCCACCTCGACCGCGAGGACCTCGCTGGCCTGGGTGAAGCTGGTCATCGAGTCGGCTCGCAGCAGCCGGCCGCCATCGACCGCCACCAGGTGATCACAGATGCGCTCGATCTCGCCCAGCAGATGCGACGCGACCACAATGGAGATGCCGAATTCCGCCCCGATCCGCCCGATCAGCTCCAGCATGGCGGTGCGCCCGGCCGGGTCGAGCCCGTTGGTGGGCTCGTCGAGCAGCAGCAGCCGCGGCGCTCCCACCAGCGCCTGGGCCAGCTTGACCCGCTGCTTCATGCCGGTGGAGTACGTGCCGATCAGCCGGTAACGCTCCTCGTGCAGGCCGACGTGCCGCAGCGACTCGGCGGCCCGTTCCCTGGCCACCGTGGGCGGCAGGCCGGAGATCCGGCCCAGGTGGGTGACGAACTCGGCGGCGGTCACATCCGGCGGCAGGCAGTCGTGTTCGGGCATGTAGCCGAGCAGGGTCCTGATCGCCTCGCCGCTGATCTCGCAGTCCCGGCCCAGCACCTTGGCCTGGCCCTTGGTGGGCGGAATGAGGCCGAGCAAGATCTTGATCAAGGTGGACTTGCCCGCCCCGTTGGCGCCGACGAGCCCGGTGACACCGGGCGCGACCGCGACGGTCAGGCCGTCCAGGGCGGTGACCTGACCTGGGTAGACCTTGGTCAGCATCTTGGTCTCGATCACGGGGGTCCCGATCATGGGGGTCCCGGTGACCGGCGTTACCGGCGGAGCTTGGCTTGGTGGCATGGCTGTTACGGTGCCAGCGCCGGGCCGGGCACGTCATCGCCCGGCAGAATGAAGTTCCGGACCGCTCCGCGGCCGCGGCCGGCCCCCGGTTCACCGTCGCGGCCTACGCCTGCAGGATGACGCCCGCGACGGCCTGGCGGTTTACGGTTGGTATGTGCGCATGAACACGGACAAGACGGCCGCACGACAGCGGGCGCCGCTGACCAAGCGGCTCAGCCCGCGGTACTGGACCGCGCTGGACTACCTGGCCGCTGCGCTGCTCGGTCTCATGCTGCTGGCGTTCCTCCGGCGCGGTGTCGTGCAGGTGGCCACCACCCCCGACGGCCTGGTGCCGCACCGTACGCTCCCGCTGGCCTGGC
The DNA here is from genome assembly GCA_049284535.1 of Streptosporangiaceae bacterium. GTDB lineage: Bacteria > Actinomycetota > Actinomycetes > Streptosporangiales > Streptosporangiaceae > Palsa-504. The sequence goes on along the minus strand of JBAPYC010001160.1, from coordinate 2,008 downwards.
CGCTGGCAGTGTTCCTGCTCACGGCGCCGGTGGTGGCGGTGGCCGCGCGCCGGCGCCGCCCCATGCTCATGCTCGGCGTGGTGCTGGCCGGCTCGCTGGGCGCAGCGGTGCTGACCGTCCCGGACCCCGCCACCCTGGTCAGTTACTTTCTGGCTACCGCCTACGTGCTGTACCTGGTCGCGGCGACCTACGAGCACCGGCGGGTCGCGGTCCGCGCGATCGCAGCCGTGCTGGCCACCCTCCTGGCCGACGCGACCCTGGTGTACCCGGCCAGTGGCGGCTTCCTGTGGCACGGCGGGCTGGCCATCATCTGCCTGAGCCTGATCATCGCCTGGAGCATCGGGTACATCGTGCGCCAGCGGCGCCGGTACGCAGTCAGCCTGCAGGACGAGGCGGCCAGCAAGGCGGTCGCGGTAGAGCGCCTGCGCATCGCCAGGGAGCTGCACGACGTGGTCGCGCACAGCATGAGCGTCATCGCGGTCCAGGCCGGCTACGGCCAGTACGTCATCGACAGCCAGCCCGCCGACGCCAGGGACGCGCTGAACGCCATCCAGATGACCAGCCGGGAGGCGCTGGAGGAGATGCGCCGGATGCTCGGGGCCCTCCGCCAGGCCGACGAGGCCGAGCGCCCGGATGGCAGGAACGGCGGATCGGCCGCCCGTTCGGCCCAGAATACCGATGAGGTCCCGCTGTTTCCCGCGCCCGGCCTGGCCAGCCTGGACCGCCTGCTCGCCCGCACCGCCAGCGCCGGGGTGCAGGTCGACGTGCGGAGGGAAGGCACGCCCCGTGACCTGCCCGCCAGCATCGACTTGTCCGCTTACCGCATCGTGCAGGAGGCGCTCACCAACGTGGTCAAGCACGCACGGACCAGCTCGTGCCAGGTGCTGATCGGCTTCGGCCCGGACGAGCTGGTCCTCGAGGTGACCGATGATGGCGCCGGCCTGCCCGCGCTAGCCGGGGCCGGGGCGGCGGCCTCCGTGCACGGCTCTGGGCTGGCGGGCTCTGGGCTGGCGGGCTCTGGGCTGGCCGCCATCGGGCTGGCCGATGGCGGCCTGATGGGCGAGAACGGCTCGCCGGCCGGGCGTAACGCGGACGGAGCGGGCGGCGGGCACGGCATCATCGGGATGCGCGAGCGGGTCAGCCTGCTCGGCGGGGAGTTCACCGCCGGACCGCGGCCCGGGTACGGATTCGGTGTCAGCGCGCATATCCCGCTGCCGGCGGACCAGGCCTGATGCCCGCGGTCCCGCCGGCCCCGCTGCGGGTGGTGGTCGCGGACGACCAGGCCCTGGTGCGGGTGGGGTTCTGCGGGATCATCGCGGCCACGCCCGGTTTCGCGGTGGTGGGCGAGGCCGCCGACGGCGCCGAGGCGATCCAGGCCGCGCGGCGCGCCAAGCCGGACGTCATCTTGATGGACGTGCGCATGCCGGTCATGGACGGCATCGAGGCCACCCGGCAGATCACCGCGAGTACGGACGTCCGCGTGCTCATCCTGACCACCTTCGACCTGGACGAGTACGTCTTCGCCGCGCTCCGGGCCGGGGCGAGCGGGTTCCTGCTCAAGGACACGCTGCCCGCCGACCTGCTGACCGCCATCCGGGTGGTGGCGGCCGGCGACGCGCTGCTCGCCCCGAGCGTCACCCGCCGCCTGATCGGCGAGTTCACCCGCACGGCACCGAGCACCGGGGCGGATCACGGGACCAGCACCCCGCATACGACGGCCCAGGCCAGCGAGCCGGGCTCGGCCTGCGACCGCATTCAGCGGGTACTCACCGAGCGAGAGCTCGAAGTACTCCAGATGGTCGCCCGCGGAATGTCCAACGCCGAGATCGCCGAGGAGCTGACGATCAGCCCGGCCACGGCCAAGACCCACGTGGCCCACCTGCTGACTAAGCTCGACGCCAGGGACCGGATCCAGCTCGTCATCATCGCCTACCAGACCGGGCTCTGTGATTCGGGGGGCGACCCCCCGAAACCCCCCGATTACCCGCTGCGGTTCTCGCCGTAGTAT
>JBAPYC010001159.1:0-2231 GCA_049284535.1 Streptosporangiaceae bacterium | reverse complement strand
GGCGAGCGGGTGCCCGCGGCGGCCACGGCGTCGGCCAGGGCGGCCAGGGCCAGCCGGGCGTCGCCGATGATCGGTGTCGCGCCGAGCCGGTCGGCGTCACGCGGGCTGATGTTGATGCTGGCGAACCGCACGTCCGGGTGGGCGAACAGCGACTGGGAGGCGGTGGTGAAGTCGGTCAGCCGCGATCCCACCGTCAGCACCAGGTCGGCCTCGCCGGCCAGCCGGTTGACGGCGGGGGTTCCTTCCAGGCCGATGCCGCCGACCTGCCACCAGGCGGGCCGCTGCACGGCACCCTTGCCTGCGAACGTCTCGGCCACCGGCAGGCCCGCCGTGGCGGCCAGCCGCTCGAGCTCGGCGGTCGCGCCGGAGTAGATGACGCCGCCGCCCGCGATGATCAGCGGGTTGGCCGCGGCGGCGAGCATGGCCGCCACGGCGGCGATCTCGTCGGGGGCCGGTACCGGCCGCCGGATGACCCAGTCCCGCCCGGCGAGGAACTCGGCCGGCCAGTGGTAGGCGTGCGACTGGATGTCCTGCGGCAGCGAGATCACCACGGCCCCGGCCTCGGCCGGGTCGGTGAGCACGCGCATGGCCGCGGGCAGCGCGGTCAGCAGCTGCTCGGGCCGGGTGATGCGGTCGAAGAAACGGCAGACCGGCCGGAACGCGTCGTTGACGGTCACGTCCGCCTCCAGCGGGTGCTGGAGCTGCTGGAGCACCGGTCCCTGGCGCCGGGTCGCGTAGGTGTCGCCGGGCAGCAGGAGCACGGGCAGCCGGTTCACCGTGGCCAGCGCCGCGCCGGTGACCATATTCAGCGCGCCGGGGCCGATGGAGGAGGTCACGGCCAGGGTGGCGTGCCTGCGGCTGTGCTTGGCGAACGCGGTCGCCGCGTGCACCAGGGCCTGCTCGTTGCGGCCCTGGACGAACGGCATCGCCTCGCTGAGCTGGTCCAGGGCCTGGCCAAGTCCGGCCACGTTGCCATGACCGAAGATGCCCAGGGTGGCGGGGATCAGCCGGCGGCGCTGGCCGTCGGCCACCGAGTACTGCCGGGACAGGTAGGTGACCAGGGCCTGGGCCACGGTCAGCCGTATGGTGGGCGCAGAGGTCATTGTGGGTGGTACCCGTCTGTGAGCGCGTCGAGATGAACACGACATTGCCTGACCGTTTCCATCAAGTCAACAAGCACGTAGACCTCAAAAACCCATCATTGTCAGGTCCCGGCTATCTCGGCGGCAGTGCTGCACACGAACCTTTTGACTTGCGCGCCGCGGGCTAAGCTCGCACCATGGATGCGGAACAGGACCTCACGAAACCATCAGGACCGGCGGCATGCCCCACCCCTACCCGATCCGGGAGATAGCCCGCCAGGCCGGCGTCAGCCAGGCCACCGTGGACCGCGTGCTCAACCACCGTGGCGGCGTCCGGCCGAGCACCGTCAACGACATCCGGCAGGCCATCGCCGACCTCGACCGGCAGCGCACCCAGTTGCGGCTCAACGGCCGGGTGTTCATGATCGACATCGTCATGCAGGCGCCGGACCGGTTCACCTCGGCCGTGCAGGCCGCGCTCGAGCAGGAATTGCCGTCCCTGCGGCCGGCCGTGGTGCGATCGCGATTCGATTTCGGCGAAAAGGCCGAGCCGGGCGAGATCGTCAAGGTGCTCGAGGCCATTTCCCGCCGGGGTTCGCGCGGCGTCATCCTCAAGGCACCCGAAGCGCCCGACGTGAACGCGGCCGTGCTGCGGCTGAGCGAGGCTGGCATCCCGGTCGTCACGCTGGTTTCCGACCTGCCGCTGAGCAGGCGGATTGCCTATGTCGGAATGGACAACCGCTCGGCCGGCGCGACCGCCGCGTACCTGATCAACACCTGGCTTGGCGAGCGGGAAAGCCGTATTCTCGTCGCCTTGAGCCGCAGCGTATTCCGCGGCGAGGAAGAGCGTGAAATAGGGTTCCGGGTGGCGCTCCGGGAGCGCTGGCCGCATGTGCGCCTAGCCGAGATCACCGATAGCGATGGCCTGGACACTTCGGTGTACCGGCTGGTCGCGGACGTCCTCGACCGGTATCCCGACGTCGGGGCGGTCTATTCCATCGGCGGCGGTAACCGGGCCATCATTGACGCCTTTGACGCCCAAAAGCGCCGCTGCCGGGCCTTTATCGCACACGACCTGGACCGGGATAACCTCCAGCTGCTCACCGCCGGGCGGCTATCCGCGGTGCTCTACCACGACCTGCGCCGGGA
>JBAPYC010001158.1:0-1738 GCA_049284535.1 Streptosporangiaceae bacterium | reverse complement strand
GTCCTCGGCCCCGGTCATCGCCCCGGCCACACCAACGGCACCCGCGACCTGACCGTCGGCGATCACCGGCATGCCCCCGGCGATCAGCGCCAGGCCCGGCCGGGTGGCGAACGAGGCCACCGCGGCGGCGTCGGATTCGATGGCCGAGTAGAACTCTTCGGGCGGCATCCCGATCGCCGCAGCCGCGTACGCCTTGCTCATGCCGGTCTGGACGCTCACCAGCGGAGCGTGATCCATCCGGGCCATCGCCTTCACCACCCCCGATTCATCCATCACGACCACCGTCACCGCCACCGCCATCGACTCTGCCTTCGCCTGTGCTGCCGAGAGCATCCTGCTCGCCCACGCCGAGGAGACAGTCGGCCTCACCGCCGCCTCCGCCATATCATCTGCCACCACGACCTCGCTTTCTCGCTGCGCTGATCATCGCGATGAAGGCAGCGGCCCGTCCAACACCTTCTGCGGATACCCTGACACCTCCCGGGTGTGGACAAAGCCTCGGCAGTTCGGAAAGTTTGTTCCCGAATGCCCTGGCCATGGCCTGCTGGTCCAGCGCCCGGTCTGCCTCGCCGCCCAGACGGCAGGCGCGTCACGGCTCGCACATAGGCCACAAGCCCACCCCTGGCTCTGGATTCATCCGGAAATCCGCTTGGGCAAGCGACAAACGCCGAGGAGAGCGACTCACGAGCCGCAAGGCCGGACCAGGGCCTGAGCCTGGTCACAGTGGCCGCCGGCCGCGGAACCGAGGGGCCTCCGTGATCATGCCGGGGCGTCTGTCAGTTGCGCGGGCTGAGATACGGGCGGCCACCGCGAGTGAACCAGCCGGATGAACGCCTGGACCGCAGGACTGGCGGGTTCGGGGTCGCGGTAGACGAAGGCCACGGGCTGTACGGCCTGGGGGTCGGCCAGGCGCAGCACGCTGGGCTCACGGCCCGCCGGCGCGGCCGCCTGCGCCACCCGGAGCGGCACGATCGCGACCCCAAGTCCCCGCAGCGCCAGCGCGGCCAGGTCCGCGGGGTTACGCATTTCGCAGATGACCTGACGCCGGATCCTGGCCCTGGTGCACAAGGCGTCAACCTGTGCCCGCAACCCGGAGTCTGGATGACTCTCCAGGAAGCTGGAGCAGTCCGCGAGCGTGCGCACGTCCACCGCCGGCACGCCGTAAAGAGGATGCTGGGGGCAGACCACGGCGACGAGCGGCTCCAGGGCCAGGATCTGGTGGAGTAGCCCGTCTGGGATCTGGTGGCGGAGCAGCCCGGCAAAGGCGACGTCGATATGGCCTGCCGCGATCGCCGCGATAGCGGTCAGGCTCCCTTCGTCTGACACCACGACCTCGACGGCCGGGTACCCGTCCCGGAAGTCCTGCAGGAGACCGAGCAGGTCGACCGGGCCGGGGCCGAACGGGATCGCGCCGATGCGCAGCCGGCCCGGCACGACGCCGCGCAGAGCGGCCACTGCGGCCAGGGCTTCCCCGGCGTCGCGCACCAGGCGGCGGGCGTACGGCAGGAAGACATGGCCGGCCTGGGTGAGCCGCACGCTGCGGCTGGTGCGATGGAAGAGCGGGGCGCCGATTTCCCGCTCCAGCTGGGCGATCTGGTGACTCAGGCCGGACTGGGCGATCTGGCAGCGGGCCGCCGCACGAGTGAAATTCTGTTCCTCCTCGACGGTGACGGCGAACTGCAGCTGGCGAAGATCCATCTGTTTTTCCGATCGCTGCGTACTCATATCAACGTTGGAC
>JBAPYC010001157.1:0-1509 GCA_049284535.1 Streptosporangiaceae bacterium | reverse complement strand
GCGACGGTCGAACGGCCGGACGCGGAACCGGCCGGAGGCGCCGGTGCGCCCCCGGTGCCGGACGCGGCGCGGGCCGCAGCTGCCGGGACGGCAGGAGGCGTTGCGGCAATGCCGGGCGCCGCGCTGGTATCGGGGGCGGTCACTGCAGGGTGGTAGCTGGGCCGGACACCGCGACGGGCTGGCCGGGCGCGAGCTCGGCGATCACCTTCCGGGCTGGGCCGGCCACCAGGCGGATGGCGGCGATGAACACCCCCAGGATGAGGATGCCGTAGATGAACCCGCTGATGATGTCGGTGAACCAGTGCAGGGTCAGGTAGCCGCGGCTGTAGCCCTCGCTGAAGGCCAGCGCGCAGACCACCCCGGCGGACCAGATCGCGGCCCGCTTCTTCCCGCTGACCTCGCGCCAGATGAGGTAGGCGATCAGGCCGTAGAAGACGAAGATGCGGTCGCAACCGCCGGAGGGGAACGTGCCGAGCGGGCTGTCCGGCGGGCCGATGCGGTGGAAGGTGTGCCGCAGCGCCAGCGTCAGGTAGTGGTCGATGACGATAGCCGCAGCCAGCGCCACCGGGGGCAGCCACTTGTCCCGGCGGTAGAAGGCGGCCAGGCAGACGGCAGCCGCGACAGCCGCACCCCAGGTGGTCCAGGTGTTGCCTATCTTGGTCAGGCGGTTCATGCCCGACTTCCAGTAGTGCACGCGGTGATGGAGCGTCCAGGTGTAAATGGGCTTGTCAATGTGCGGCCCGGCGTGCACTATCAGCACCCCGAGCAGGCAAGTCACCGCGTACACGGCCAGCGCGCCCACGATCAGCATGAGCAGCAGGCCGACGATGGACGAGCGCGCGGATCGCAGGCCCACGGTCACATCACCGGCGCTATGGCCGTTCATGGCGGCGGTACCCGGAGCCTCACTGGCGGGCGTCCGCCTGGCCAGCAGGTAGGTCAGAGCCAGGATGGCGGCAATGCCGACTGGCCACAACAGGACAATGAGTGTTTTTTGCATCTTCAGGCTCCCCAGTCTGAACGATTGCTGCGAGTTACGTTACGGGCGGAGATTTTTCTTTCTAGTGCAATTCGGTTGGAGTTGGGTTGCGGCGTCGCCGTCGCCGGGCGAGGGCTTCGAGCTGAGCGGCCCCCGGCATGGACGTCAGGTTGAGATCGGAGCGGAAGCACCACAGGCCCGCGGCCGTGATGGCGCAGCCGGCGGCGATCGAGGCCAGGCTCGGGAGCACACCGGGGCCGACCCCGGCCCGGACCGCCCACGGCAGCAGGCCAAAGGACACGGCCGACAGGACGGCCGCGATGAGTGTGCCGCGCCCGAACGGGTTCAGCCGCATGGTGAAGGCCAGCTGGGTCAGCGGCATCAGGTTGGTTACCACGATCGCGGCTGACCAGCCCACGGCCGCGCCGGTGATGCCGTAGCGCGGGATCAGCAGTACGTCCAGCCCGACGTTGACCACCACCGCGAGCATCCCGTTGACCAGGCTCCAGCTGCTGCGCCCGGTGGTGACC
>JBAPYC010001156.1:0-8798 GCA_049284535.1 Streptosporangiaceae bacterium | reverse complement strand
GGGCTGTGGCGCGACTCCGGCGCCGGCACCGGCTCCGGCACTGGTGCCGCTACTGGCACCGGTGACGCTCCGCCGGACAAGGCAGAAGTGGTCATCACCGGGTCGGGTGAGGCCGTCACCGGCGCGGCCTGGTTCGATCCGCACGCGGGTGAGCCCACCGATTACGGGACCGCGGGCCGGATCCTCGGCGTCCATGTTCGACCGCCGGCACCGGAGGCGCAGGAAATCCGGACCGCGCTGCTGACTGCAGCCATGGCTGGCCTGCGCCAGCACGGCCTCAGGGTCGCGGTCATCACGGTGGACGCCGGGGAACAGGATCTGGCCCGGGCCTGCCGCCTGCTCGGCTTCATGCACGACCGGACCGACACCGAGTACACGCTCTCGGCCATGGACGCAGTGCCCGCCGGGAGCGCTAGGGAGCCCGGGAGCGCTGTGGAGCCCGGGAGTGCCGGGGCTGAGGAGCGCCGATGACGCAGACCACCGGGCCCGGCCCGGTCGTGACCGGACCCGTTCCGCCGGAACTGATCGAGATCGTGCGGCGGCATGGCCAGGTCGTGGCGGCCGGCGACAACGCCGCCACGCTGTCGGACTTCCGCCCGGACCGCGCCGGACAGCTGATCGGGTCGGCGCGGCTGCCTGAGCACCTGGTCGGCTCGGAGCTGCTCGAGTTGCAGGCCGAGCCGGACGGCCTGGTTGCCGCGTTCATCCGCTACACCGCGGCGGACGGCGGCCAGACCGTGCTGCGCTCGCGCTGGATCCGGCTCGAGGCGGGCTGGCGCGTCACCCAGGTACGCAACCTCCCGGACACGCCACCAGTGCTGGCGGCCGCCGGGCCGGGGGAGGACGGGCTCGACGCACCGCACTGGGAGGGGCTGCGGGCGGGCGAGGTGCGCGTCCAGCGGTGCGCTGGCTGCGGGCTGTGGATCTGGGCCCCGCGGCCGCTCTGCCCGCGCTGTCACGGCTTTGACCTGCGCTGGCCCGCGGTGGACCCGGCCGGAACGGTTTACTCCTGGACCCGCACCTGGCAGCCCTTCTCGCCCGAGCTGTCCGGGCACCTGCCGTTTACCGTGGTCCTGGCCGAGCTCCCGGCGGCGGGCGGGCGCCGCCTGCTCGGCGTGCTGCGCGACGCGGACGGCGCCGATGTGCGCGTGGCCCAGCAGGTCACCGGCGACATCGACCCGCCCGCAAGCCCCGGCGGCTGGCAGGTACTGCGCTGGCGGCTGGCATGAGCCGCGCCCTGCGCGGGGCCGCAGCGGTGGTAGGCATCGGCACCACCCCGTACTACAAGCGCGGTGCGAGCCCGCATTCGGCGCTGCGGCTGATCCTGGAGGCGATCCTGGCCGCCTGCGCCGATGCCGGCGCCGACGCGCACGGGATCGACGGGTTCGTCTCCTACGCCAACGACCTCAATGAGGGCCTGGCCGTCGGGGCCGCGCTCGGGGTGCGGGAGATTCGCTGGTCGACGATGGTGTGGGGTGGGGGAGGCGGCGGCGTGGCCGCGGCGGTGAACGCGGCGGCGGCGGCCGTGGCCACCGGCCAGGCCGAGCGCGTGGTGGTGTACCGCGGCATCACCCAGGCCGACGACGGCCGGCAGAGCTACGGGAAGGGTCACTTCCCCCCGCTGCTGGCCGCCCACGGCCTGCTCACCCCGGCTCAGGTCTGCGCGCTGCGCACGCAACGGATGCTGGAGGTCGACGGGGTGCCCCGGTCCGCGCTCGAGGCGCTGGTGCAGGCGTCCTACCAGCACGCCCAGCGCAACCCGGACGCCGTGGCCTACCGTCGCCCGCTGGACCACGACACCTATGCGGACTCGCGCTGGATCTCTGAGCCGCTGCACTTGTTCGACTGCTCGCGTGAGAACGACGGTGCGGCCGCGATCCTGGTCACCGCGGCCGAGCAGGCCGGCGATTTCGCCCCGGCACCGGCGTACATCCTGTCCGGGGTGCAGGGGGCGGGGCCGGACTGGAGCGAGTCGGCGGAGAACAACGCCGCTTACACCAGCGCCGGCTTCCACCCGGCCCTGGTCGCGCGGATGTGGGAGGGCGCGGGGGTCAAGCCCGGCGAGGTCGACGTGGTCCAGGTGTATGAGAACTTCAGCGGCCCGGCCGTGGCCTCGCTGATCGACACCGGCTTGTGCCCGCCCGGTCCGGAGGCGGGACGGTTCATGACCGTGCCGAACCTGCTCGCCCCCGACGGCGCCCTCCCGGTCAACACCGCGGGCGGGAATCTGGCCGAGGGTTTCGTCCATGGCATCGGGCTGGTGCTGGAGGCGGTCCGGCAGATCCGCGGTACCTCACCCGGCCAGGTGCCTGGCGCCGACGTCTCGCTGCTGCTCGGCGGCCCAATCGCGCCGCTGGTCAGCGCGACGGTATTCGGCTCCGCGGCCACCCTCTGAGACAGGCGAAAACGTGATTACCGGTCCGCTTATCCTGGCGCGGCGGCACATCGCTACTTGAGAAGTGCCGCCACCACGTTGATAACGAGTCCGAGCAGCACCGCGCCGAACAGGTACGACAGCAGCGCATGGCGCAGCGTGGTCCGCCGGATCGACTTGGTGGTGATGTTGGTGTCGGACACCTGGAAGGTCATCCCGACGGTGAAGGCAAAGTAGACGAAATCGGTGTAGGTCGGCGGGTCGGTTTCGTTGAAGTCGATACCGCCGGGCGGATCGGAGTAGTAGGAGCGGGCATATCGCAGCGCAAAGATGGTATGCACCAGCGTCCAGGACAGGACCACGCTGACCAGGCCCAAGCTGATCAGGAACGCCTTTGTCCCACCCGTTGCCTGGCTGGCTCTGACCAGCGCGAAGCCCACCGCGACGAGCATCGTCGTGCCGGCCGCCAGCAGCAGGATCTCCGCCATGGCCGTGTTGGGATCCTCCCGCTTCGCGAGCCTGGCCGTCACGTCCGGGTCCAGCCGCCGCACGGAGATAAAGGTCCAGGTCAGGTACATCGCCATGGCGGCGTCCCAGCCGACCAGAATCGAAGCCGCCGTCATCGTGAACGGTGAAACGGCAGCCCCGACGACGATACCGCCCAGCAACGCGCTCCCCGCGCGCCATCCAGAGGACGCCAGGCGCAAGTTAGCGCGGCTACTCAAACTGCTGATGGTCATCACCCCGTCAGAACCAGGCCGTGGGCCGTCATCGTCTCAGCCGTCCGCGGGCCCGGACGGCGTCTAATACGTGCTGGCACCATGCCTAGTTAATACGTCCTGGCACTATGCCCAGTGCAACGGCTCTTGTCCAGCTCCTGGGTAGGCCCGACGCACGCAAGACGGCGGCGTGGCCGCGGCCCATCATCGCGCTGAGCACGTCGGAGCCCGGCAGCTGAGCATCATCAGCCTCCCAGACGGCGCCGATCCCGCTAGCGGACTCTCACGGCCCCCGCAGTTCAATTGTCGTCTTACCGTCCAGGTTGTTTAGGTCCTGGCCTAATCGTGGCCCGATATCCGCCAGCTTGGCACAGTGATCGGGAGTCCGTTGCAGGCCTGTCACCGGGGACCAGACCTGCAACGGACTCCGGCTTAAGTCAGCAACTCAGCTGAGTGCCCCATAGCAACTGACTGGCGGAACTTGCGCATCAGATGCGGCCCGGCCAGCACAGGCTCATAGCGTGGCCGCTCACCCGGAGGCAGGCAGGTCGGCAGGCACGCGATCTCTGCCGACCAGTTGGCGTTCTGGAAGTACGGCATGCTCTGCCGGCGCGCCATCGCGCCCGGCGGGTCGGCCACGCGGTGCAGGGTCGACCGCCAGCGGTCGTTGGTCCAGCAGGCCATCAGGTCACCGAGGTTGATCACGAACGCTCCCGGGACCGGCTCGACGCCGGTCCAGCCGCCGCCGCCGAGCACCTCCAGGCCGCCCACCGCGTCCTGCCGCAGGATGGTCAGCGTGCCGTAGTCGGTGTGCGCGCCCGCCCGCAGCTGGCCGGGGAGCGGGACGGTGTCCCGGGACGGGTAGTTGATGGCGCGCAGCGCGTTCGGTGACTGGTCGATCTGGCTGGTGAAGAAGCCGGGCGGCAATCCCAGCCCGCGGGCGAACAGTGACATCAGCCGCTCGCCGAGCTCACGCAGGGCGGCGCAGTAGGCCGTCCACGCGATCTGGAGTTCCGGCAGCGCCGCAGGCCACAGGCTCGGCGAGTAGGACCAGCCGCCATCCGGGTCGGTGATGCGGTGGGCGGGTGGAGCTGGCGGCCCCGCGTTGAAGACCTCCTTGAGGTCCGGCGGGGCGCTGTCGGTCATCGACTGGCTGAGTGCCTCGCCGGCCATCGGGATGTAGCCGTAGGGATAGTCCTCGGCCGGCCGGGCCACGCTCAGCTTGTCTGCCAGCGGGAGGTCGAAGAAGCGCGTCGCCAGCCTCCATGCCTGGTCGGCCACGTCATCGGGCACGCCGTGCCCGGTGACCTGGAAGAAGCCTGCCGTCCGGCAGATCTCGTCCAGCTCGGCGCCGACCGCCTGCGGATCGGCCGAGATGTCAACGACGGGAACGTACGCCATGGTGTCTCCTCAGGGCGTCAGCTCCCGGCCGTCGGCGTCCAGGAGCTGGACCGCGTCGACGGCGGTCCACGGGAGCAAGATGGCGAAGAACGTGACGCCCAGATCGGCGTCGTCCGCGGCGGCCCGCAGGTCACAGCGCAGGCTGCCCGAGCGCAGGACCAGCCGCCGCACCCGCCGCCCGGCCCGGACGATCACCCGCAGCGGGCCGTCGTTGGCCCGGCCGGTGTAGGAATTCAGCAGCTGGCCGCGGGATAGCAGCGGGCCGCCCATCCCGCCCTCGTCACGCCGCCCATCGGGATGAACGGTCTCCAGCATGGTGTAGTAGTCCCGTACCGTCCCGCCCACGCGCAGGTACCAGTGCTGGCCGGCGGACGTCTCACCCTCGGCGATGACCCGCAGGTCCGGCATCGGCACCAAGCATCCCTCCGCGGTCAGCCTAAAAGACGGGTACTCCCGGCGTCACGGCACGGTCTGAAAGGAACGCTTGGCGAAGCCGATCATGTAGCCGTCGATGGTGGTCCTGACGGGCCGGTCCGGGTGGCCGGAGGCGCCCAGGGTGATGAACAGCGGGATGAAGTGATCCGGGGTGGGATGCGCATAGGGCATGCCGGGCGCCCGCGTGCCCCAGGAGGACAGCTCGTCCACGTCGCCGCGGGCGAGCGCGTCGGCGGCCCAGGCGTCGAAGTCGGATGACCAGGCGGGGACCGCGCCGGTCGTCACCATCTCCCGGGTCATGGACCGCAGGCCATGGGTCATGAAACCGGACCCGATGACCAGCACGCCCTCCTCCCGCAGGGACTGCAGCCGGGCGCCGATCTCGATCAGCCGGGCCGGGTCGTGGCTGGGCAGGCTGAGCTGCAGGACGGGCACGTCGGCCAGCGGGTACATGGCCATCAGCGGTACCCATGCGCCGTGGTCCAGGCCCCGGCTGGGGTGCTGGTAGACCGGGTCGCTGGCGGGCATGAGCCCGGCCACCCGGCGGGCCAGGGCGCTGGCGTCCGGGGTCGGGTACTGCATCGCGTAGTAGCGGGGGTGGAAACCGCCGAAGTCATAGACCAGCGGGGTGCTGGCACCCAGGGCAGACAGGCACAGCGGCGCGGTCTCCCAGTGCGCGGACACGATCAGGATGGACTTCGGCTTGGGCAGTGACTGGGACCAGCCGAGCAGCTGCCGCAGCCAGGGACCGTCGTCGAACAACGGCGGCGCGCCGTGGCTGAGATATAGCGCGGGCAGCGGGCCGTCGGCCGGTGTCCACTCGCGCTGGGCCCGGGCCCGGACGAGCGCGCCAGGCAGGAAGTCGTCGTAGGCGCCGGCCGGCACGGCCGGGTCAAGGATGGAGGTCATGGTACGGGTTCCGTAACTGTGGTGGGGCGGGCCGGTGACGACGGCGCGGTCACGTCGTCCAGGCAGGGATCGTCTGGGTCGATGGCGCGCATGACCCGGCGGCCGATCTCGCGCAGCTGCCGGGCCTGGGTCTTGGTCAGCGGTTCGAAGACCAGGCGGCGGACGGTCTCCACGTGCCCGGGCGCGGCTGCCTCGATCGTGGCCCATCCCGCCTCGGTGAGGATGGCCAGGGTATACCGGCCGTCGGCGGGATCGGGGGTGCGGCGGACCCAGCCGCGCTTTTCCAGCCGGGCTACGACCTGCGACAGCCGCGGCAGGGAGCCCTCGGTCAGCAGGGCTAGCTCGCTCATCCGCATGGTGCGCTCCGGCGCTTCGGACAGTACGGCCAGCACCTGGTACTCGAAGTGGCTGATCCCGGCGTCCCGCTGCAGCTGCGCGTCCAGCGCGCCGGGCAGCCGGATCATCATCGCGACCAGCGCCAGCCAGGTCTGCCGCTCCTCGGCGTCCAGCCAGCGCGGCTCAGAGGGGTCCATGGTTCACAGCATAACTTAACGCTTGAACTACTCAAAGTTCGCTGAGGCTTGCATCTTGAAGTCATATGGATCTAAATTGAGTTAGCGCTTTAAGTCAACGAGGGAAGAGGAAACCATGAAGGCAGGCCGCCGATGGCCTGGCCGCCATCGCCGCCGGACAGGCCCACGGAAGATCGTCGTCAGGATCGCCGGCTGAGGCGGGCTCCTCATCGCGGGTAATTACCTCGCAAAAGCAGGGGGATTACCCGCGATGATGGGCGGTCACCGGCTCGGCGCGGTCAGCTGCCGCCCGGGCTCAGGCGGGCACGCAGCTCGCGCTTGAGGATCTTGCCGCTGGCGTTGAGCGGCATCTCGTCAATGACCGTCACCACTTCGGGCACCTTGAAGGCGGCCAGCCGCTCCCGGCAGAACTGCCGCAGGTCCGTGGCGTTGATCGCGGCCCCAGACGCGGCCGTGACGAACGCGACCACGATCTCGCCCCAGTGCTCGTCCGGCTGGCCGACCACCGCGACGGCGGTCACGCCCGGGTAGTCCGCGATCACCGACTCGATCTCCACCGGGTAGATGTTCTCGCCGCCGCGGATGATCATGTCCTTGCTGCGCCCGGCCAGGTAGAGGTAGCCGTCGTCGTCCATCCGGGCCAGGTCGCCGCCCCAGAACCAGCCGTCACGCAGCGCGCGGGCGCTTTCGGTGGGCATGTCCAGGTAACCGGACATGGTGGCCCGGCTCCGGGTGATGATCTCACCGACCTCGCCCCGCGGCACATCCTTGCCGTCCTCGTTGACCAGGCGCAGGTCGACCGCGAACGCGGTCTTGCCGATCGACCCGAGCAGGTGCCCGGCGCCGGCCGCGGCGCGCCGGTGATCGGCAGGTGACAGCGACGTCTGCAGGCCGCCCTCGGTCGCCGCGCCGAACGCGTTGATGAAGTCGCACCCGAACACGTCCATCGCCCGCCGCAGCAGGGCCGGGCTCATCGGTGAGGCGCCATAGATGATGGACCGGATGGCCTCGTAGCTGCCGTCGTGCACCCGCGGGTCATCCAGCAGCCGGGCGATCATCGTCGGCACCAGGAACACGCCAGTCAGCCGGCCCGACTGCATCCAGCGCAGCACAGGCTCCTCCGCGAACTGCGGCAGGATCAGCGTCGGGAAGCCGCGCTGGACGTGCATGAAGATCATGGCCTGGCCCGCGATATGGAAGGTCGGCGAGGCCGAATAGCGGAACTCCTCCAGCAGAATCTGGTAGTCCACCGACATCTGCAAGGACAGCGCGTTGATCATGCGCTGCGACTGGAGCACGCCCTTGGGCAGGGCGGTCGTGCCGCTGGTAAACGCCAGCGCCAGGATGTCCTCGTCATCGACGTCGACGGCCGGCTCGGCGTCGGTTCCCTCGGCGAGCAGGCTGCCAAACGGCAGCAGGTCCTCGCCATCCAGCGAGCAGGTGAACTGCACTCCGTTCAGCTCCCTGGCCAGCACCGCGACCCGCGGCGCGTACCGGGCGCTGGCGAACACGGCCTTCGGGTCGGCCCGGCGCAGCAGGGTCAGTACCTCGCCGTCGGCCAGCCGGTTGTTGAGCGGCACGTAGATGACGCCCAGCTTCATGCACGCCATCATGACCTCGACGTACTCGCCGCTGTCGGTGGCCAGGATGGCTACCCGGTCGCCCTTGCGCACGCCCCGGCGGTGCAGGGCCCCGGCCAGCTGATTGACCCGCCGGTTGGTCTCGGCGAAGGAGCGGCTCGAGCCGTCGTCGAAGACGAAGCAGTCGCGGTCGGGAAAACGCTCGGCGCTCAGCCGCAGGAAATCGCCGGCCTGGATGGTGTCTATCGTCACGGCCATCACCTCTGAAGCTGATCATGTTCGGTCCGCGCGCCCACTGACAAGGGAGCGCTGACAAGGGATCATGTGAAGTTGACATCGGTGTCGGAAAAAGATTGGGTCGGGAACATGATCGCAGACACCGCTGCCGCGGCCGGGCCCGCGCAGCCACCCGGACCGCCCGCGCAGCCACCCGGACCGACAGCGCAGCTACCCGGACCGACAGCGCAGGCGTTCGCGTGGACCGCGGAGCACGAGGAGTTCCGCGCGATCTTGCGCAAGCTCACCGAGTCCCGCGCCCCGCTGGCCTGCGCACCCGGCCCCAGGTCGCAGGACCAGCGCGAACGCGAGCTGTGGCGGACCTGGACCGAGGAGATCGGGCTGCCCGGGCTGGTCATCCCCGAGGAGCACGGCGGGGCCGGCTTCTCCCGGCTGGAACTGGCCATCGCGGCTGAGGAGCTCGGCCGCGCGGTGGTCGGCGGCCCGCTGCTCGCCTCGGCGGTGCTGGCCACCGAGGCGCTGCTGGCCCTGGCCGGTGAGAGGGCCGACACTGCCGGTGCCGATCTGGCCGCCGAGGTCCTGCCGGGCCTGGCCGCGGGCAGCACCGTGG
>JBAPYC010001155.1:0-6260 GCA_049284535.1 Streptosporangiaceae bacterium | reverse complement strand
GGGTAACCGGGGCGAGGAGCGGAGTCAGAACATGGGCAGCGCGCGCGTGTGGATCGCCGGCAGCTACCAGAGCGATTACGCGCGGAACTACGCGCGCGAGGGCCTGGAGATCTCCGACATGGTGGCCGAGGCGGTGGCCGGCACCCTCGCCGACGCGGGCCTGGAGCCAGCCGACGTCGACGCGATCCACGTCGGTAACGCGTTCGGCCAGCTGTTCACCGGGCAGGGCCAGCTGGGCGCGATGCCCGCGACCATGGAGCCGGCGCTGTGGGGCAAGCCCGCGGCCCGGCACGAGGCGGCCTGCGCCTCGGGCAGCGTGGCCACGCTCGCGGCCATGGCCGACATCGAGGCCGGGCACTACGACTGCGTGCTGGTCATCGGGGTCGAGCAGGAGCGCAACGTGCCCGGCGGCGACGCCCCCCGGCACCTCGGCGCGGCCGCCTGGATCGGGCACGAGGGCGAGGAGGCCACGTACATGTGGCCGTACATGTTCAGCCAGCTGGCCGACGAGTACGACCGCCGCTACGGGCTCGACACTCAGTATCTGCACGCCATCGCCGAGCTGAACATGGCCAACGCCAAGGCCAATCCGCTGGCCCAGACCCGCGGCTGGTCGTTCGGCCCGGGCGGGTTCGCCGACGACGACCGCGACAACCCAATCGTGGAGGGGAAACTGCGGCGCACCGACTGCGCCCAGGTCACGGACGGAACGGCCGGGGTGCTCCTGGTCTGCGACCAGTTCAGGTCCGAGCGCCTCGGTCGTTCCCCGGCCGCGCGGATCGCCGGCTGGGGGCACGGCACCGCCGGGCTGGCGCTGGCGCCCAAGTTCGAGCGCAGCCAGGGCCAGCCGTACGTGTTCCCGCACGTCCGCCAGGTGGTCACCGATGCCTTCCGCCGCGCGGACCTGCGGGGCGTCGCCGACCTGGACGGCATCGAGACGCACGACTGCTTTTCCATGTCGGAGTACATGGCCATTGACCACTTCGGCATCACCGGACCCGGTGAGAGCTGGAAGGCGGTGGAGAACGGCGAGCTGACCCGGGACGGCGCCATCCCGGTCAACCCCAGCGGCGGGCTGATCGGCGGCGGCCACCCGGTCGGCGCCACCGGCGTGCGGATGCTGCACGACGCCCGCCGCCAGGTCACCGGCCAGGCCGGGGACACCCAGGTCGACGGGGCCCGCACCTTCGCCACGCTCAACATCGGCGGCAGCCTGACCACCGCGGTCAGCTTCGTCGTCACCGCCGGATCAGGAAGCGCCGAGTAGGGGAGAGGGCTCGCCATGGCCGACGTCGAGGTCTACGCCAAGCTGCTGTCCACCCTGCCAGACGACGACGATCACCCCTACCGGTCCGGGGCCTGGCGGCCGCAGAACGTCGAGTACGACGCCGATGACCTGGAGGTCACCGGCGAGCTGCCCGCCGACCTGTACGGCATTTACCTGCGCAACACCGAGAACCCGCTGCACCCCGCCATCGCCCGGTACCACCCGTTCGACGGCGACGGCATGATCCACAAGGTCTCGTTCCGGGACGGGAAGGTGTCCTACCGGAACCGGTTCGTCCGCACCGACGGCCTGGCCGCCGAGCAGGAGGCGGGCCGCTCGCTGTGGGCCGGGATCGCCGAGAACCCGAAACTGGCCGAGCGGCCGGGCTGGGGCGCCCGCGGCCGGATGAAGGACGCGGCCTCCACCGACGTGGTGGTGCACGCCGGCGTCGCCGTGGCCAGCTTCTACCAGTGCGGTGACCTGTACCTGCTCGACCCGCTGACCCTGGACGACCTGGGAAAATGCAGCTGGGGCGGTTCCTTCCCGGCCGAGCTGGGGGTCTCGGCCCACACCAAGGTGGACGGCCGCACCGGCGAGCTCCTTTTTTTCAACTACGGAACGGGCGCACCGTACCTGCACTACGGGGTCGTTGACGCGGACCAGCGCCTGGCGCATTACGTGCCGATCGACCTGCCCGGACCGCGGCTGCCCCACGACATGGCGTTCACCGAGCACTACGCGATCCTGAACGACATGCCGCTGTTCTGGGAGCCGGACCTGATCGCCCGCGGCCTGTACGCCTCGCGCTTCCATCCGGAGCTGCCGTCCCGGCTGGGCGTGATCCCGCGCCGCGGCGCGGGCAGCGACATCCGCTGGTTCGAGTTCGATCCCACCTACGTGCTGCACTGGACCAACGCCTACGAGCTGGGCGACGAGCTCATCGTGGAAGGCTTCTTCCAGGGCTGCCCGGAACCCGCCGCCGCCGGGCCGGGCGGGCCCGAAGGCCGGATGTGGCGGTTCCTGGCGCAGGACGCGATGCAGACCCGGCTGCACCGGTGGCGGATGAACCTGGTCACCGGGGCGGTCAGCGAAGAGGACCTGTCGGACTCCTGCACCGAATTCGGCACCATCAATGCCAACTTCGGCGGTCAGCCCTACCGCTACAATTACGCTGCCACCAACGAACCGGGCTGGTTCTTGTTCAACGGGCTGGTCAAGCACGATTCGCTGACCGGGCGCGAGGAGCGGTACCAGTTCGAGCCGGGCGTGTTCTGCAGTGAGATCGGCGTCGCTCCGCGCGTCGGCGGGACCGAAGAAGACGATGCGTACCTGGTGACGCTCACGGTCGACATGAACCGTGACGCCTCCGAGTGCGTCGTGTTCCGGGCCGGCGACGTGGGGTTCGGCCCGATCGCGCGGGCCCGGCTGCCCGAGCGGATCGCCAGTGGCACACATAGCTGCTGGGCGCCGGGCGAGTCCGTCAAGGGCTGGTAATCCCGGCTCGACGTGCGAACCGGAGATGACCGACAACGGCTGAGGACACCGCGGCCCTGGAGGCTGGCCCGCGGGAGAACTCCAACGCCATCGCCCTGGGGCTGATCGGCGATGAGTGGAACCTGTCCATCATCAGGCTGGCCGTCATGTCCGGCATGCGCCGGTACAAGGACTTCCACGAGGCCCTGGGCATCGCCAACTCGGTGCTGACCGCGCGGCTGCGCCGCCTGACCGACGCGGGCGTGTTCACCATGTCCCAGTACTCGCAGGCGCCGCGGCGCTATGAGTACGTGCTCACCGACTGCGGCCGCGACCTGTGGAAGGTGCTGCTGACCATCTGGTCCTGGGAGGCCGTCTGGGTCACCGAGCACATCGAGCCGCTGCCGGCCATGTACCACCTGGACTGCGGCGAGGAGTTCTCGCCGGCCATGCACTGCCGGGGCTGCGGAAAGGCCGCCGGGATCCGCGACGTGACGGGGGAGTTCGGCCCGAGCGGCGGCTTCGCCCGGTCGGTGCCCCAGGCCACCACCCGGCGCCGGTCGGCCGGCGGCGCGGGCGAATCCGGGGCCAGCGGTCCCGGCCTGGTGCCGCAGACCATCGAGCTGATCGGCAACCGCTGGTCGGCCTCGGCCCTGGCCGCCGCGTTCCTGGGCGCCCGGCGGTTCACCGACATGCTCACCATGATGGGCGCGCCGCCGACCATCGTCTCGGACCGGCTGCGCACGTTCTGCCAGATGGGGGTGCTGCAGACCGTCGCGGTCAAGGCCGGCTCGGCCCGGGTCGAGTACCGGCTGACCGACAAGGGCCGCGCGTTCTTCCCGCACGTCATGGTCATGCTCGACTGGGGTGACCGGTGGTTCCGCGCTCCCGAGGGACCGGCCATGCTGCTCACGCATTCGGGCTGCGGCGGCCAGTTCCGCCCGGTCCTGCACTGCTCGGCCTGCCGCCGCGAGCTGCACGGCTCCCGCATCCAGGTCGGCGGCGAGCCGCCCGCACCCCGCGCCTAGCCTGGCGCCCTGCCCTAGGCCGTCTCCCGGATCATCCGCCGAGGATGATCCGGGCAGCGTTCCATGCTCGCTAGCCTGGCGTGCTCATGCACCGCCGCCGGGATATCCGGGCGGCCAGAAGGGGAGAGACGAGATGGCGAAGCCCGACGCGGTTTTCATCTACATCGGCACGTATCCGAGCGAGGCGGCGGCACGAGGCGACTACGACGTGGTCAAGGACCTCCATGCCGCTGGTGCGGTCGGCACCTACGACGCCGCGGTGGTCACCAAGGACGACGCGGGCAAGGTCCATGTCAACAAGGATGAGATGGCTACCCGGCACGGGGCATGGGGCGGCGCCGCGGTGGGTGCCGTGGTCGGCATCTTGTTCCCGCCCGCGATCATCGGCTCGGCCCTCGTGGGTGCCGCGGTGGGCGGGGTGGGCGGGCATTTGTGGCGTGGCATGTCCCGGTCGGACGTCAAGGAGTTTGGCGAGGTCATCGACGCCGGGCAGGCGGCCCTCATCATCGTCGGGGAGAGCACGCTGCAGCAGGCCATTGACAAAGCGACGCTGAAAGCCGAAAAGCATGTGGCTAAGGAGCTCGGCGTGAGCACGAAAGACGTCGACCAGGCCGTCCAGGAAGCCGCCCGGGAAGTCAGCTGACCCGGCAGACCCAACCAAGACAGCACAGCGAACCCCTATAGGGGCAGGTAGTGCCACGAGGGGCGCCCGGTTGAGCCGTGCGCTCCTGCGAGACCCGGCGGCTCACCCGTGGGGGGTGAGGTCTGGGCTGCTGGCAGCGTCCCAGAGTTGTTCCGCGGTGGAGGAGGCTTTGCTGATGGATGAGACAACGGCCCACGAGATAGGCGTCGAGGCTTACGTCTTCTTGTACCCGCTGGTGCTTATGGACGTGACGCGTCGCCAGATGACCAACGTGGAGGCGGGCAAGCAGGTCGGGCGGGGGCCGATGGGAGCGTTCACCCATGCCCGCCAATACCCCGGCGCCGACTTCCGGGACGTGGTCCGGCCCAACTTCGACACCTTGTATTCCGTTGCGTGGCTCGACGTCCGCCCGGAGCCGGTTATCGTGTCCGCTCCTGATACCGGGAGCCGTTATTACATGCTCCCGATGCTGGACATGTGGACCGATGTGTTCGCCACTCCGGGGACCAGGACCAGCGGTAACGCGGCCCAGGATTTCGCGGTGGTCCCGGTCGGCTGGACGGGGCAGCTACCGGCCGGGGTCCGGCGGATAGAGACACCGACCCCGATGCTCTGGATCATCGGCCGGATAAAGACCGACGGTCCCGCCGATTACGATGCTGTTCACCAGATCCAGGACGCGCTGCGCATCACTCCGCTGTCGTCGTGGGGCCAGCCCCCGGCGCCGGTCCCCGTCGTGATCGACCCGTCGGTCGACATGACGACCCCGCCGCTGGATCAGGTCAACGCCATGTCCGCGGCCGAGTTCTTCGGCTACGCCGCCGAGCTGCTGAAGGTCCACCCGCCGCACCCGACGGACTGGTCAGCCCTCGCCCGGCTACGCCGCATCGGCATTGAGGCCGGCGAGTCGTTCGACGCTGGCGCACTCGACGCGCTGGTCATGGAGGCGCTGAGCCCGGGGCCGGGGGACGCGCAGCAGATCCTTCGCAGCCGCTTGCCCGGGCTGGCCAAGATCGTCAGCGGCTGGCAGTCGAACCTGGACACAATGGGCGTGTACGGCGACTTCTACGTCAAGCGCACCATCGTCGCCATGGTCGGGCTCGGGGCCAACCAGCCCGAGGATGCCGTCTATCCGCTCCTGCTGGCCGACGCGGACGGCAAGCCGCTCGACGGCGGCTCCCGGTACGTCCTGCACTTCGCTGCTGACTCACTGCCCCCGGTTGATGGCTTCTGGTCAGTGACGATGTATGACGGCCAGGGTTTCCAGGTGGCCAACCAGATTAGCCGCTTTGCCATCGGCGACCGTGATGACCTGCGGTTCAACCCGGACGGGTCGCTCGACTTGTACCTCCAGCACGACAGCCCCGGCGGCGATAAGGAAGCCAACTGGCTGCCCGCTCCCGAGGGCCCGCTGGGGGTGACGATGCGGCTGTACTCCCCCCGTCCGGCGGTCCTGGACGGTTCCTGGGTACCCCCGCCAGTGCAGCGCCTCGCCTAGCCGGGTTGCCGCCTAGACGCAGGTAGACTGCCTAGTCCCGCCCGCCCGTCCGCTGTGGCGTCGTCGCTCTGGCAACTGTAGCCTCGGCTGCAACGGAACGAAACGGAGGTGGCGATGCCGCGCAGCTCGAAGGCGGCCGGCTCGGCGGCGCTGGTTACCGGCGCGAACCGCGGCATCGGCCTGGCCTTCGTCCAGGAGCTGGCCGCCCGCGGGGCGCGCCGCATTTACGCGGGCGTGCGCAGCCCCGGTGAGCTCGCCGGCACTTACGACGGGCTCCCGGTCACCGTCGTCCCGCTGGACGTCACCGACCCGGCCGCGGCACACGCCGCCGCCAGCGCCTGCCCGGACGTG
>JBAPYC010001154.1:0-1677 GCA_049284535.1 Streptosporangiaceae bacterium | reverse complement strand
GCGCGAGGTCGGCGCCGAGACGCCGCGCGGCCAGCTCGCCGGGCAGCCGCGGCGCGCCGTGCGTCTGTGCGTGCGCGACCAGGCGCTCTTCCAGGGTCAGCTGCGCGGTGGTGGCGTACCGCGCGACGCCGGGCCGCTCGTAGACGCTGCGGCCGTCCAGCTCGCGGCGCAGCGGCGCCGGGAGCGGCGGCCACTGCGGGGCCTCCAGGCACACCACCTCGCCGGTCCGGCCGGACAGCGCCTCCTCGGCCAGGCCGAGCAGCAGCTCCTGTGCTTCTTCCGGGGTCATCCGCCGGGTCTCGGCAGGCAGGACAGCGCGAGCTGCTTGAGCAGATCATGCCGGGTCCAGGCCAGATGCCGGTCCGAGACCAGAATCAGCGCCTTGGCCAATGCCTGGGCTTGGGCCTCGGGCGCAGGCGGTCCGCTCGGCGCCCGGCCGCCGTGATGCTCACCCACTCGTGTGCTAGGGCCGCGCACGTCCGATACCGCTGGCGCGATGCCCGCAAGTTCGCCGCCGAGGGTGGCGTCCCACTGCCGCGCCAGCGCGTCCCAGTCGATCGCGCCGGCGTCCTTGCCCTTGCGTGATTGCAGCGTGGCGGCGTTGGCGATATGGAGCAGCTCGCGTGAGGTCGGCGCGCGGCCATGCTTGCGCTCCCAGGCCCGCGCGAGCTCGCGTTCCTTCTCGCGCACCTGCACCGTGCGGGTGGAGTAGGCGTCCAGCTGCGCCTGGCTGATGCCCTTGATCTCGTAGCCGCGCCCGTCCGCGCGCCGCACCCAGTCCACGCCGAACTCAGCGGTCAGCTCGCTTTCCACCGTCGTGGCGGCGATCGCCTGGAGCGCGCCGAGGACCGTCCGGACACTCATGGTGTCCAGGGCGCGCCATTTGCCGTCACGTTCGGTCCGGGTGATCCGGGCGATCTGGTTGTGGATGTGATCCTGGGGGTCGCCGTCCCGGCTGGTGCCCTGCAGCCATGAGGTGACGATCAGCCCGGCGGCCTCGAACCGGCCCGGCTCGCGGCCATCGATCCGGGTGCCGTGGTAACCGGTGCGGGTAATCCCGGCCCATTCCTGCAGGTACTCGAGAGCGACCCGGTTAGCCCGGTGCAGCACCTCCTGGAACCGCTCCTCGCACCCAGCCCAGTACACGGCGGCCTGGCGGTCTCCGGCGAGACGGGCGCGGCGCTCGTTCTCCCGGATCGAGGCGTGCAGCACCGAGATGGACTTGGAGAACGAGACCGTGACGTCGTAGTACGCGGCAGGCTGCCGGGTCGCCTGAGCGGCTTCGCGTTCGAGCTCGATGAGCCGTTCGGCGGTGGCGTGCGGCTCGGCCGCCCTGAGCCGGGCCAGATGATCGGCGAACGTCGGGTAGCGGCCGCAGGGGCGTCCGAACCTGGCTCCGGTACGCGGGTCGGTCTGCCGGTACACCGCGTCATAGGGCTGGCGCTCGACGGTCTGGCCGGGAGTGAGGCCGAGTGCCTGGGCGCCGGGTCCCCACCAGCGGCCGGGTGGTTCCCCGGCCTGGGCGGCGTTGAGGTAGTACCCCCCGGCGGTGCGCCCGGCGGCGTGGTCCTGTACCGGCGCAGTGCACTTATTCGCGGTGTGCCATATTCTCAGCTTCGCCCCTGCGGGGAATCTCAGTGCGGGCGGCCAGGTAGCTGGCCCAGTCGCGTCTGGCGC
>JBAPYC010001153.1:0-2037 GCA_049284535.1 Streptosporangiaceae bacterium | reverse complement strand
GCCCCCGGCCAAGCCGCCCCGCGTCCGCCGCCGCGCCCCCCGGGGCGACGCGGGGCGGCGGCTCGGCATCACCCTGCTCGCGATCATCTTCATCCTCACCCTCTTCGGCGGCCGCCTGGTCCAGCTGCAGGGCCTGGATTCCGGCCGCTACCGCCAGCTGGCCAGCCAGGAGCGGGACCGGAGCATCGCGCTGCCCGCGCAGCGCGGCACCATCACCGGCGCGAATGGCCAGGTGCTGGCCATGACGGTGACCACCTACCAGGTCACCGCCGACCCGCCGGAAATACCCGCGGCGCAGCGGCCGCAGGTGGCCAGCCGGCTGGCCGGCCCGCTCGGCATGACCGCCGCCGCGGTCCTGAACCTCCTGACGCACCCCACCTCGCCGCAGTACGTGGTGCTGGCCAAGGGCATATCCGCGCAGGCCAGCGGCCAGATCACCGACATGGACCTGCCCGGCATCACCCAGACCCCGAGCTACGCGCGCTCCTACCCGGACGGTGACGTCGCGGGCAACATCGTCGGGTTCACCGGCAACAACAACGGCAACCTGAGCGGCGCGGCCGGCGTCGAGCTGTCCGAGAACTCGCTGCTGGCCGGGCACGCGGGCAGCGAGCAGGTGCAGATCGGCACCGACGGTCAGCAGATCCCGCTGGCCGGCAGCGACGACAAGCCGGCCGTGAACGGCGCCAACCTGCGGCTCACCATCATCCCGTCGCTGCAGTACGCGGCCCAGCAGGCGTGCGCCGAGCAGGTCAAGAAGACCAAGGCGGAAGACTGCACGGTGGTCATCATCAACCCGCACACCGGCGCCGTGCTGGCGATGGCCCAGTCGCCCACGTACAGCCCGTCCGACGTGCAGAACGTGGCGCAGACCACCGACATCGGTGTGCAGAACCAGTTCGAGCCGGGCTCCACGGCCAAGGTGATCACCGCCGCGGCCGCGTTCGAGCACGGCGGCCAGACGCCGATGAGCGCCTACAACATCCCGTACCAGATCAACGAGGGCGGGCAGCTCATCCACGACGCCGAATGGTCGCCGGGGGAGCGGTACACCATCGCGGGCATCATCGCGCACTCCTCCAACGTGGGCATGTCCCAGGTGGCCAAGCACATCACCCCGCAGATCCAGTACGACTACCTGCGCGCGTTCGGCCTGGGCGAGCCCACCGGCATCCAGCTGCCGGAGGAGAGCGGCGGGGACCTGCCCCCGGTCTCGCAGTGGTATGCGGACACCCGGTACACGCTGGCGTTCGGCCAGGGCGTGGCGGCGACCGCGATCCAGATGGCCGAGGTCTACGCGACCATCGCCAACAACGGGGTGCGGGTGCAGCCGACGCTGATCGCGGGCACGACCAACTCGGCCGGGGCGTACACCCCGGCTAAGCCCTCGGCGACCCGGCGGGTCATCCAGCCCAAGACCGCACAGGAGCTGCTGCAGATCCTGCAGCAGGTGCCGGCCATCGACGCCGAAGGCGACCAGCCGTGGGGGATCATCCCCGGCTACGCCATCGCGGCCAAGACCGGGACGTCCCAGGAATCCAACGGAACCTGCGCGCTGTGCGTCTATGGTTCGAGCTACATTGGCTTGGCACCGGGCAACAAGCCGCAGGTGGTCATCTCGGTCAACGTGCAGAACCCCCGCAAGGGCGGCTATTACGGCGACGTCATCGCCGGGCCGGTCTTCTATCAGGTGGCCAAGACCGCGCTCGCCACGCTGGGAATCATGCCGGACGGTGCCACACCTGCGAAGGTACGCCTGAACGCGCCGTGATTGGAGGTACCCTCACCCCGTGGCGATCCGTCCCGCGTACCAACGCAGCAGGCCGCTGTCCGCGCTCAGCGCGCTGCTCGGCGTCAGGCTGGCGTCCGCAGGAAACTCATTTTCACCGAACGAGCTCGGTAACACCTCTGGCCTGACCCTCGACTCCCGCTCGGTTCAGCCGGGTGACCTGTACGTCGCCCTGCCGGGGACGCGCGTGCACGGCGCGGCGTTCTGCGCCGACGCGGTGGCCGCAGGCGCGGTCGCGGTGCTGACGG
>JBAPYC010001152.1:0-6127 GCA_049284535.1 Streptosporangiaceae bacterium | reverse complement strand
GGGCCAGCCGGCGGGGCGTCAGCCGGCGGCCTGCCAGCCGATGGGGTGCCAGCCGGCGGCGCGTCAGCCGATCCAGGATGAGCGCGCAGGCCAGGGCCATGCCGGTGCCGACGGCGGCACCGCCGATGGCGTCGGTGACGT
The DNA here is from genome assembly GCA_049284535.1 of Streptosporangiaceae bacterium. Lineage (GTDB taxonomy): Bacteria > Actinomycetota > Actinomycetes > Streptosporangiales > Streptosporangiaceae > Palsa-504. Next base: position 5,986 of record JBAPYC010001152.1, on the reverse strand, counting down.
AGTGCGCGTTCAGGGCGACCATGGCCAGGGCGACCGCGGTGGCGCCCAGCAGCGCGGCCAGCACCGTCAGCACCCGGGCGCCGGCCGGCCAGCGCCCGCGCGGCGGATTGGCCAGCAGGACCGCCACCGTGACCGCGAGGGCGAACATGGCCGTGGCATGTCCGCTGGGGAAGGTCAGGCTGCCACTGTTAGTCCGGCCGACCAGAGGCTTGAGCAGATATTCGGTGAGCACGATCGCAGCGGGTTCGGCCACTGCGGCCAGGACGGCACCGGTCCACCGGCGCGCCGCCAGGCAGGCCGCGACGAGGGCCGCGACCATCAGGGCCGCCGGGACCAGGGTGCCGGCGTCAGCCAGGAACCTGAGCGTTCTGTGGAACGGGCCCAGGGCGCCCTGGATCCGCGGGTCCAGCATCGCATCCAGCCATCCGCCGTGCGGCTGACCGTGATACCTCAGCCCGAGGGCGAGGACCACCGCTGCGCACGCCACGGCCAGCCCGGCGGCGGCCCGGCGGAATGGCGGGGGCAGCAGCGGCCGGGGCACGGTGTCGGCTACCGCGGCTACCGCGGTGTCGGCTACCGCGGTGTCAGCGTCGCTCGCCGGTCGCCAGGTCCCCCGCTTCATCTAGCCATGTTATGAGACCGCGGCGACGGCGCCGCTCAGCTTCGGGCCAGCTCAGGCCGTGTTCAGGGCCTACTCAGGGCAGCGTCAGGATCCGCGGGCCGTCTTCGGTGACCGCCACGGTGTGCTCGACGTGCGCGGCCCGGCTGCCGTCGCCGCTGCGGATGGTCCAGCCGTCGTCGTCGATCTTGTAGGCGTCCTTGCCGCCGGCCAGGAACCACGGCTCGATGGCGATGACCAGCCCTGGCACCAGGCGGCGGCCGCGCCCCGCTCGCCCCTCGTTGGGGATGTGCGGGTCCTCGTGCATGGCCCGGCCGACGCCATGGCCGCCGAAGTCGGTGCAGATGCCGTAGCCGCCCGCGCGCCCGACCGCGCCGATGGCGGCCGAGATGTCGCCAATCCGGGCATCCGGGATGGCCGCGGCGATGCCCGCGCGAAGAGCCTCCTCGGCCACGGCGATCAGCCGCTTGTCGGCTGGTCGGCCCGTGCCGATGGTGAAGGAGACGGCGGCATCGGCGGTCCAGCCGTCGAGCGTCGCGCCGCAGTCCACGCTGACCAGGTCGCCGTCGGCCAGCCGGGTCCGGTCCGGGATGCCATGCAGGGCCGCGTCGTTGACCGAGGTGCAGATGGTGGCCGGGAACGGGATCGGCGCGAAGCCGGGCTGGTAGCCCAGGAACGGCGAGATCGCCCCGGCCTTGGCCAGGATCTCGCGGGCGATCTCGTCCAGCTCGATGAGCCGCGTGCCTGGCCGGGCCTGGTCCCGGGTGGCCGCGAGGATCTGCGCGACCACCTGCCCGGCGGCGCGCATCGCCTCGATCTCGGCTGCTGTCTTGATCTCGACCACGCGCCGGCACCTCCCTTTGCGGTATAACTATACCGGTATTAATATCACGGTATGGTCCGTCCGCCCCTGACCCGTCTGGAGCACGCCCGCGGCCAGCGGCTCGGCATGGTGCTGCGGGAGGCGCGTGGCCCCCGGAGCATGGCCGAGATCGCCACCGTCTCCGGCGTGCCCGCCGAGACCCTGCGCAAGATCGAGACCGGCCGGATCGCCACGCCCGCCTTCTTCACCGTGGCTGCGCTGGCCGGCGCGCTGGGCTTGTCACTGGAAGAGATCGTCCGGATCTGCGCCGAACCGGCCGCCGAGGCTCTCAGTGTCTTCGGGCGGGGCGCCTGAGGAGGCGGCACCAGCGGACCGGGCGCCAGCGGACGCGGCGCCAGCGGACCCGGCCCGGGGGGCTTCGGCGAACCACTCCCGGCCGCACAGCCATCCGAATGCCGGAACGGGCAGGTTAACCAGCACCCGGAACAGCCTTCCGGCCTGGCCGCCGAACTGGTCGCGATACACCGCCAGCGCCGCCTGCTTGGCGGCCGCGAACCGGCGCACGTTCACGCGATGCGTGATGGCCGCCCGCGGCGTGAAGCCCGCCCGGATGACGGCCGCGTCCGGCTTGGTCACCAGCCGCAGCGCGCAAGCCGGGAGAAGCGCGAGCGCGGCCAGCTCCCGTGGCATGGTGGCTTCCAGGACCCGGAGCGAACGGCCGGAACCGGCGGCCAGTTCGGCGGCGCGTGCCGCGACCTGATGCACTCGCACGTGGTCGCGGTGGCCATAGCCGCCGTGCCGGTCGTAGCTGAGCAGCAGGGCGGCCTCTTCCGCTGCGATCAGGGCGGCCAGCCGGGCCGCGGCCTGCTCCGGGTCGGCGCGGGCGAACCTCACCTGGCCGGGCGGGTCGGGGAAGAGCAGCGGGCCGTGCCCGCTGTCGGCATAGCCCAGGTGCACCACCTGGGCCACACCAAGCCGGGCCGCACTGGCCCGCAGTTCGGCCAGCCGGGTTTCCGGATCGGCGTTCCGGCCCGGGCCCAGGCCTCCGGCACAGGCCACCACCACGATCACCCGGTGGCCTTCGGCTGCCAGCCGGGCCAGCGTGCCGCCGGTCCATAGCACCTCATCATCCGGGTGGGCGTGAAAGGCGACGACGGCGGACATGCCGGCCATCCTCGCACGCCTGGTCATGGGCCTACGACTTTCGGCGGATGTCATTATCAGCCACCCGGCTGATGCCTCCTCGACGGGGTTAGTGCACACTCGATATGTCGGGTTTTCGGGGAAGTCCGGCGCTAGGGGTCGATCTGTGTTGTACGGGGTGATGCGACGTGACGAATACGTCCGTGGCCGAACTGGCATTCCAGGCGGCTGAACAGGACAGTCTCCCGCCCTGCGGGGACAATCCGCGGCTGTGGTTCTCCGAGCTGCCCGCGGAACTCGAGATGGCCAAAGCGGCGTGCCGGGCCTGCCCGCTGCGCCGACCGTGCCTGGCGGGCGCGGTTGCGCGCCGCGAGCCGTGGGGCGTCTGGGGTGGTGAGATCTTCGAGAAGGGAATGGTGATCGAGGCCAAGCGGCCGCGTGGCCGCCCGGTCGAGGCCGCCAGCTGACACCGGGCTTGCGGCACCGGGCTCATTGACAGCGGCCGGCGCCGGCTGTTTTGTTGTGCCCGAGGTGATCAGCTGTGCCCGAGGTCCGTTCTGAGGCCGACATCTACTGCCCGGCCGAGAAGATCTTTGACGTGATCACGGACTTCAAGGGCCAGGAGCGATGGCTGCCCAAGTCCTCGTCGTTCCGCGGCACGAGCGAGATCTCGGCCAACCCGGTGACGCTCGGCACGACGTACCGGGAGCCGGGGCCGTTCGGCGTCCGGAACGGGACGGTGACCGAGTTCGAGCGCCCACTCGGGATCACGTTCCACCAGCCGATGACCATACGGCTGCGCGCCGGAACGGTGGATGTGACCATGCGCTATGCGCTGGTGCCCGGACCGGGATCCACCCGGGTGTCGCGCACGGTGACCCTCGGCATCCCGCGGTCGCTCCGGCTTCTCCAGCCGGTGCTGGTCCAGGCGTTCCGGACGGAGAGCGCGCGCACGCTGCTGACCTTGAAGGCTTACACCGACCGGATGGGGTGAGCCGGAAATATATCGGCAGAATCCCGTACGGACGCGATTATCTAGGACCTTTCCGGAAAGCTTCCTCCGTGGGAGGGATTCGATGGGGAGGGATTCGCTGAGCGGCGACGCGCTTGTCGCCGCCGCAGCCGACGCCGACCCGGTGACGCGCCTGGTCCTTGGGTGGCTCGCCGGGAAGCGATCACAGAACACGCGCGCCGCGTACGCGTGCGACATCGGGATTACGCCGCCTGCCCGTGCCTGCCACGCGCCGTCCTGGCTGGCCTGGTGCGAGCGGCAGGGCGTGCATCCGGTGACCGGCGTGACCGGGATGCATGTGGCGCGATACGCACGGGAACTTCAGAGCGGCGGGCTGTCCCCGGCCAGCGCCGCCCGCAAGCTCACCGCCGTCTCTGGCTGGTACGCCTGGCTGGCCCGGCGTGGCCACATCGCGGCCAGCCCAGCCACCGACATCGCCCGGCCACGGCCCACGCCTTGCGGGCGGCCTACCCCTGGGCTGACCCGCGACCAGGCCCTGGCGCTGGTGCGCGCAGCTGACCACGCGCCCGGACCGCAGCAGGCCCGGACCGCGGCACTGGTGGCCGTGCTGCTGTTCACCGGCGCCCGGGTCTCGGAAGTCATCGACGCCGATATCGGCGACCTCGGCACGGACCAGGGCCGGCGGGTACTCCAGGTCACCCGGCACAACGGCCACCGCCACAGCCTCCCGCTACCCGGTCCGGCCGCCACCCGGCTGGACGCCTACCTGTCCTCACGCGGTCACCGGGCCGCGAAGGGACGCACAGGCGCCCGCGGAACCGGGGCGCACAGCGCTGGCAGCGCGGCGCACGGCGGTGGCAGCGCGGCGCACGGCGGTGGCAGCAGGGCGCACAGTGCTGGTAGCACGCCGCCGGGAGACGGAGACGCACGGATGCCGGTGTTCGCGACCGCGAGCGGGGGACGGTTGTTCGCGGCTGACGTGTGGCGAACGGTGCGCCGGGTGGCCCGGCGGGCTGGGCTGCCCGCCGACCTGACGGCCCACCTTGGCCCCGACGCTATGCGGCACACGTTCGCCATGCTCTACCTCGACGCCGGCGGCTCCCTGCGCGACCTGCAGGTGGCCATGGGGCATGCCGACCCGCGCACTACCCGCCGCTACGAGCAGGCCCGGCAGGCCCGCGGCCGCGGGCCCGGCTATCTGGTGGCGGCCTACCTGGGCGCTGAGGGCACGACCCGGGACGGCGCCGGCGCCTAGCGCCCGCTCTTCATTTCCATGATCGCGTCATTTCCATGATCGCGAAGGACTAGGTACGCCGCAGGGCGCGTCCCGAAGCCTTCGCGATCATGCTCGAAGGGGGCGTCTTTCATGAGGGCAGACTGCTCTCCGATTTGCCGGCAATTTGCGGTGTGATAGCGCCCGAAATCGCCGACATATCCAGGGGCTTGAGTCTGATGTGACTGGTGTGACTAGTTTGGGGTCGCCCAGTTCCGGGGGTGACGGTTCGGTCAGAATGTGGTGTCTGGGCGAGCGAGTGGGAGGCTGCGTGAAATTCGCTGATGCGACGGCGGTGACGCTAGTGGCTGACGGGGTGTTCGAGGCCCGGATCCCGGAGGAGTGGGGGTTCCGCGGCCGGCCGAACGGCGGGTTCCTGCTGGCCATAGTGGCGCGGGCGGCGCTGGTGGCTACTGGGCGGTCGCATCCGCTCGTGGTCAGCGGGGCGTTCCTGCGGTCGCCGGAGAGCGGGCCTGCGCAGGTCCGGGTAGAGGTGCTCAAGGAGGGGCGCGCGGCCACTCACACCCAGGTGACGCTGATCCAGCACGAGGTTCCTGTGCTGGCGGCGCAGGTGGCGGTGGGTGAGGCGGAGAAGGCCGAGCCCTCCTGGCTGGAGCGGCCCGACCCGGCGCCGGCCCCGTATGAGGAGTGTGTGCCGGTGCCGTTCCGGGCCGGGCGGACTGGGCTGCTCGAGCAGCTCGACATGCGCTACGACCCGGCCGCGCCGCCGGACCTGTCCGGCGAGTCCGGCGAGGCGCGGATCCGCGGCTGGGTCGAGTTCCGGGACGGCAGCGCGCCGGACGCGCTGGCCGCGATCCTGGCCACGGACATACTGCCGCCGGCGGTGCTCAACGTGGGGCTGGCGGGGTGGGCTCCGACGGTGCACATGACGGTGTACGTCCGGCGGGCGCCGGCGGCTGGCCCTCTGGGGGTGTCGGTGGCGGCGCGGCTGGCGGCCGGGCAGTGGTTCGACGAGGTCTCCGACGTCTATGACACAGCCGGGGCGCTGGTGGCGCAGGGGCGGCAGCTGGCGCTGGTGCCGCAGCCCAGGAGCTAACTCGCGGGCCGGTGGCCGGGAGCTAGCTCGCGGCGGCGTCGAGGTCGCGCCGGATGCCGTCGAGCAGGGACGCGGCCACCGCCTCGAAGGTGCTCAGG
>JBAPYC010001151.1:0-3013 GCA_049284535.1 Streptosporangiaceae bacterium | reverse complement strand
GCCCCGCGCTGACAGAGCCCGGCCGCCACCGGATGCACCCGCAGTCTCCGGGAACCTTCCTGACGTGCACGTACCCGAGCAAAGCACAGAACACCGCGCCGAGGGCGGCCAGGGCGACGCCGCCCGGTACCGGGAACCTGCCGCTGCACACCACGGCTCCCACGGCGCACTCCGCCCCGCCGGCGGCCAGCCCGAACAGCCGCCACTGGCGCGACGGCATCGGCAGGGCCCGCCTGATGGCGGTCATGTCCTCGAGTCCCCGGATGCCGCGGTACAGCTTGCCCGCCCCGGCCACGATGAGAACCGCGCCGCAGCTGGCGGCGCACCCAGCTATGACCGACGCAGCTATGACCGACACAGGTATCACCGACGACGCAGCTATGACCGATGCAGCGGCCTGGCTGATCCCACTCACCCCCACTGCTCGCTAAGGCCTCGCTCTGAGATAAAAGCAATGACTGGCCACGTTGAACCCGGGAGCGCCGACATCGAGGTCGACGTTGGCCGAGTAGTTGCACGCGTCCTGCTCGCCGAACTGCCAGAGCCGGGTGGGCACCGTGGCGCAAACGTCCACATGCCACTTCGGGGGCCTGCTCACGGTTCCGCATGGCTCGGGTTCACTTGACCAGACAGCGGCAGGTATGTCGGTGCCTTTTGACTTGGCGATGGTCGTGCAGTTGGGGTACGGCGAGTACGGGTCGCAGTACAGGCACGGGTACAGCGGGTATGTGCCCAGCCCGGCGAAGTTGTACTCGGCCAGATAACTCGCCCAGGCGTTCCAGTAGGCCGGGCTGAGCGACGTCGAGTACTCCTGGTCGAGCCAGCAGTACAGCTGGTTGTTCGTCGGCACCTCGAGCGGGCGCACGGAACGGTAGGCGACGAGCAATGCCGCCGCGAAGGCCTGCGCATCGGCGTGGCCCTCGGCGGCCGAACCGCTCAGCCGCGACTGGTAAGGCGCGGAAATGACGCCCACGAAGCCGGCGCCGCTGTCCCAGGCGCCCCGGCTTTCATCCACGGCCTGGTCAGTGAACAGGTCAGCGGCCGGCGAGGGGTGGAAGTAACGGATCCAGAAGGCCGGTTTCGCGCCGAATTCATGATGTGCCGACTCGTAGGTGTCCTGGATCCGTCCGGCCGTGTCGTATCCGGTCATTGCGGCTGTTCCTCCATCGCCGTTCCTCGATTGGCGCTGTTCCTCGGTTGGGGCCTGCGTACGGGCAGCTGATCGGTCAGAAGATCGCCGACACGTAAAGGTTCGTCTCGGCCGTTCCGAGCGGGCTGAGGTCGGGAGCGAAAAACGCCAACCGGGGATTTTCCGGCTTGACCGCGAGCAGGGTCCCGCCGGGCATCTGATGAAGCCCGTTGTAGTGGCTGCCCTCGCTGTAGGAGGCGGTCAGCTTGCCGGAACTCACCTCGTAGGCGTGCAGACCGCCGCTGTTAGCCGGACCGAGGACATACAGCGTGTCGCCCTCGGCGGAGAGTACCGCCTTGCTCCACGGAGCACCGAGCGGTGTCGCGGGCGGCGAAAACTGAACCTGGGCCTTCGCCTGGAACGAGTCCGCCGGATCAGCGACCACGGCGACTCCGGATCCGGGCTTGGTCAGGAAAACGGTGCCATCCGGCCGGGCCTGCATGGTGACGGCACTCGGCCTGGCGCGCACCTTGCTGAACGCAGAGATCCCCAGCTCGGCCACGTCTCCGGTCTTGACCGAGCAGACCTGCACATGGCTGCCCCTGACCAGGCGTGCGATATCGCCGGCCGGCAGCGTCACGACCGGCTCCCCGCCCGGCCAGGGCGCCGGAGCAGGCACCGACAACCGCGCCTTCCCGGAGCCCAGGGGAAACACGCTCAGCCGCGACAGTGTCGCCGAGGCCCGGAGCGCGGCGGAGTCGTCCGGCTGTGGTTCCCTGGTCGTCCACAAGAGCAATTCCGAGCCATTGGCGGCGGCCGTGGACAACGCCAGAGAGGGCTCGTCGGAAAGGTAAAACGGCCCGGTCATAGACCCGCTGCGCTGATCGAAATAGGCCAGCGCGTGGTGTGATGTCCAGGTGGTTGCGAGCCGTGGTACTGGCTTTTTCGTGTGCGGGTGCACCTTGGGCACCACGCGCTTGCTCACGGGCGTCGAGATGGCCAGAACCAGGGAGACAATCGACGAATCCGGGGTGAAAACTGGCGTCACCAGAATGTTCGCGTCGGTCGGCACGCCTTTCAGCGTCACCGATCCCTGCTTGGAGACCTTTGCCGACGTCGCGTCCAGCAAGGTCAGCGTTACCTTGGCCCCCTCGCGCTCCATCGCCACGGTGGCCACGGCCGTCACGGCCTGGTCGGGGGAGGAGACCGGCGTGGCCGCGAGGTTCACGGCTACCGGGACCGACCCGCGCGATGACAGGGTTATCGCGGCCGGCGAAACCGTCGCCGACTTCGCCGACTTCGACGTTGTCGGCGCCGCCGGGTAAGTCGCGGCCGCCAGTGATCCGCTGGGAGCCTGGTCGCCATCTGGCGTGCCGTAAACGAAGGTATAGCGGGCGGAGGTCCCGTCAGATGCTTCAGCCCGGGCCGACCGGCCGCCCAGGCTCAGATCCGGCAAAGCCAATAGCGCGCCGGTTCCGATGCCGCCCGCCAATACCTGGCGCCGGCCGAGTCCGGAGCCGTTTCCGGCTGGGCTGTATGACCTGCCTGATCTTCCTCGCATTCGCGAACGCATGAACCATGCTCCTGACAACTCAGCAAACTAAACGATGTTGAATCTCAGGAGCGCTCTTGCGCGAGCTCGGGGCTGTTCAGCAATGGGCGTCCCCTTACCCTCAGGTCCTCCGATCAAGGCCTCCCACGCCGGCATTTTTCCCGTTGTGCTTACTAAAGGCCAGTTGACACGCCGATGCGGCAAATTTACCTTTTCCCTATTTGTCGGTAACCGGCGTGCGCTCAGGGCGCATCAGCCCGCGAAGCTGGCACGTCTTCCGGGGTACCGGCGGTAGCCGGGGCGGCGTCGGCGGTAGCCGGGTGGGCGTCGGC
>JBAPYC010001150.1:0-2522 GCA_049284535.1 Streptosporangiaceae bacterium | reverse complement strand
CCCCCCGGCCGCGCCAGCGCGGGTCGCTCCGGTCGCGCAGCTCCGCGGACTCGTGCGAGCCGGTAGAGGCCCCGGCCGGGGCCATGGCGCGGTGCCGGGAGCCGTCGGTGAGGGTCACCGTGACCTCAATGGTCGGCGTCGCGCGCGAGTCAAGCAGCCAGCCCGCGTCCACCGCCGCGATGGTGATCACAGTTCCTCCCCGTGCCCTTCCAGGTCCTCGAGCAGCGCCGCCTGCGATTCGTGCCCGCCGTACAGGGCCCGGCTGCCGATGGCGGCCGCGGCGGACCGCTCCGGCTCGCCGGTCAGGTACTCCACCGGGGACTTGCCCCACAGCCGGGCCAGCATGATCGCCCCGGTATGCCGCACAGCCCGCCCGGGATCGGCCGGGCCGTTATAGGCCCGGGCCAGCTCCCAGGCGGCGGCCCACACCGGGCTCGCCGTGACCGGCCGGGTCAGGCACGCCTTGAGCAGCAGGTGCGCGCCGAGCATGCCGAGGTCGAAGGCCGGGTCGCCCGCGTGGATGACCTCCCAGTCGAGCAGTACCGGCGGCCCGCCGGTGGCCAGCACGTTCTTCGGCGTGAAGTCGCCGTGCACCAGCTGGGCCGGCTGGGCGGAGGCGCAGTCCGCGATGAGTTCCGTCAGGGCGGCCGCGTGCTCGGGCCGGCGGGCGGCCACGTGCCGGTAGTACGGGTCGAGCCGCAGCGTTTCGAACAGCGCGGCACCGTCCGCCCCGGCCAGCCCGGCGGGCACGTCCAGCCGGTGCAGCACCGCCATGCCGCGCGCCAGCGCGGTCACGACCGGCAGGTCCACCCGGCCGGCCAGCAGCTCGGCCTTCCAGTTGGCCGCGGGCGGCGGCAGCCACTCCAGCTCCAGGATGGGCGGGTCGTCGTGGACCCGGTAGACCTTCGGGACCCGCAGCGGACCGAGCGACCCGTCCAGCAGGCGCAGAACGGCGCCCTCGCGCGCGGCCCGGCACGGATCGGCGAGCCAGTCCTCGCGGACGTCCAGCCGGTTCCGGGCCGCCTTGGCCACCCACGGGTCGCGGTCCTCGTCCACCACGGCGATGAAGCTCGACACACCGCCGCTCAGCCGCCGGACGGTGCTGTGGCCGCCGATCCGGCCCGCGGCCCGCAGTGCCGCCAGCACCGTCTCGAAGCTGTCGTCCGCGTGGCTGGCCTCGTCGGCCATCACGCCACCGGGTGCTGCGCGGGCTGCCCGGTCAGCACCCGGAGCAGGTCCTCAGTGGCGCGGCGGCGCAGCTCCAGCACCGAGTCGGCGGAGGAGAACGCGATGTGCGGCGTCAGGATCACATCCGGCCGCCGGCGCAGCCCGTCCGGGACCTCTGGTTCGCCCGGGTAGACGTCCAGCGCGGCCGCGCCCGGCGTGCCGCGGTCCAGCGCCGACTCCAGGGCGGCGATGTCCACCAGCGGGCCGCGGCTGGTGTTGACCAGCAGCGAGCCGGGCTTCATCGCCGCCAGCCGGGCCGCGTCCATCAGCCCGGTAGTGGCCGGGGTGAGCGGCAGGTGGAGGCTGAGCACGTCGCACCGGGCCAGCAGCTCGGCGGCTGGCACGGGGCGCACCCCCGCCGGGACCCGCTCCGGGTGCCGGTCGTCGGCCAGCACCTGCACGCCCAGCGCAGTCAGCTTCTCTGCGGTCCGGGTGCCGAGCGGGCCCAGGCCCCAGATCCCGGCGACCAGGGTGCGCACCCGGCGGGGCGCGTACCGGGCCGGATCCCACTCACCCGCGCGGACGTCGCGGTCCGCGGGCAGCAGGCACCGGGCCCACGCGTGCACCATGGCGAGCACGTGGTCCGATACCTCCTCGGCGCAGTAGTCCGGGACCCGGGTGACCACGATGCCCCGGTCCGCGGCCGCGGCCAGGTCGATGTTGTCCAGGCCGACGCCCATCCGGCTGACCACTTGCAGGCCGGGGCTGGCCGCGATGACCCGCCCGGTCACCTTGGCCCAGCAGGTCAGGATCCCGTCCACGCCGGCGGCGAGCTCGGCCAGCACCGTCTCCGGGGCATCCGGCGGCGCCTCGACCAGATCGAAGCCGGCCGCGTCGCACAAGCCGGCCTCCACCTCCACGCCCGGCCAGGCGTGGTCGGTCAGCAGCACTTTGGGCCGGCCGGGGCGATTCGCCGTCGTCACACCGAGCTCGCCTGCAGCGCGGTCGGCCCCGGCTCGCGCCGAATGGCCCCGCTGGCCAGCAGCGCCTCGTGCTGGCCGGCCAGCCCGTAGCGGCGCAGCACCTCGGCGTCGTCCCGGCCCGGCGCCCCAGCCGCCCCGGTGACCGGCGGCCGCTGGTCACCGTCGTACCGGGGCAGCAGTCGCGGCTGCAGCAGGTGCCCCCATGGCTCCTGCGGGACCTGGACAAAGTCCTCCCCGCTGCGGGCGGCCTCCTCCAGCGTCCGCACCACGGTCCAGTCGCCGAACCCGGCCCGGCCGAACAGGTCTCCGGCCTCGGCCACGCTCATCTCCGCCAGGACCCGCGCGAACGCGGTGGCCCCCGGCCCCTGAACG
>JBAPYC010001149.1:0-4629 GCA_049284535.1 Streptosporangiaceae bacterium | reverse complement strand
ATGATCAGGCAGCGGCTCGGGGATCCATTCGCCCACGTAGGTCTCTCGCCGGGCCCGGGCCGAGCCGAGCAGGTTGAGGCAGATGCGGCTGGCGACCGTGGTCAGCCAGGCGCCGGGGGATTCGATGGCGTCCTGCTGCTGCCGGGGCATGGCGTACCAGCGGGCGCAGGCCTCCTGCACCACATCCTCGGCCTCAGCTAGGGAGCCCAGGAGCCGGTAGGCGAGATTGATCAGCTGACGCCGCTCGCTCATGATCACGTCCAGGCCCGGATCGGGCCGGCCCCGGCCTGACTCAGCAGCGTCTGGCTCAGATGGGGTGGTCATGGCACCGCCAGCTCCCTCGGTCGCAACTGCCTGCACCAGTTCGACAAGACAGCACACCGAACTGTGAGGTTAGCGCGTCGCCTCACATTCCGGGGTGCTGTGTTGTCGTACTACTGAGACGAACACGCCACCAGGGAGCAGGAAGCTCAATGACACGACGACCGGCTCATCCGCTCAGTGATCGCGCCTGCCCGGCCAGCAGGCCCGCGATGTGTCCGGTCATTCGTTTACCTACGCCGCCCGCCGCGGCGTCCGCAGCAGAGTCCGTTGCCGGGTAGCCGCGCCACCACATCCATGGAGGAAGCCATGACCTCCGCTCTCACGGCCGTCGCGATCCCGGCCGACCTAAGGCCCATGCGGTGCACTCCGAGATCGCCGTCGATGAGCTACCGCTCTGCCGGCATCCGCCGGACCGACGACGCCTGCCGCGCGGGCAGCCCAATTCCCGCTGTGAGCAGCGATAACCACCCGAACGTTCCATATCGATCCCGAGGAGGGGCGGAATGTCAACAGTCCAGGAGATAGCCGGCAAAGCGACGATGCGTGCTGCCTTCTTCAGCGAACCGGGGCCCGCGGAGGCGATCGAGGTCGGCGAGCTGCCGGTCCCGGTCCCTGGCCCGACCGACGCGCTGGTGGCTGTCGAGGTCGCGGTGATCAACCCGGTCGACACGCTCGTCCGCTCCGGCCGCTGGCCTACGCTGATGCCGTTGCCGTTCGTGACCGGCCGCGATCTGGTCGGTACCGTGACCGCCGCCGGTGCGGGCAGCGGATTCTCACCAGGTGACCGCGTCTGGTCCAACAGCCTGGGTCACGCTGGCCGGCAAGGCACGTGTGCCGAGTACGCGGTCGTCCCCGGCGACCGGCTCTACCCGCTGCCGGACGGCGCGGACGCCACCGCGGCCGCCGCCGCATTCCACTCTGCCGCGACCGCGTTCATAGGCCTGCGCCACCGAGCCTGCGCCCGTGCGGGACAGACGATCCTCGTCGGAGGGGCGGCGGGTGGTATCGGATCGGCGCTGGTCCGGTTCGCAAGCGAGGCCGGCCTGCGCGTGATCGCCACCGCCCGTCCCGGCGACCAAGCCCACTGCCTCGAGCAGGGAGCCAGCACGGTATTCGACTTCGGCGACCCCAACCTCGCCGGCCGGGTAATCGATGCGGCGCTAGGCGGCGTCGACATCTACTGGGACACCTCTGGACGGATGCCGCTGAACGCGATGGAGCCCATGACCGCCTCCGGCGGGAAGATCATCGTCACGGCCGGGGCGGAGCCGCAACCACCAAAAACATCACTGCTGCCGATCTTCACCCGGGACATCAGCGTGATCGGCTTCGTCATCAGCCTGGCAACCGCCACCGAACTCGCCGACGCCGCGCAAGCCATCAACAGGCACCTGGCCAGCAGCGGCTTCACCGCGAAGGCCGCCGGCACCATGCCACTGAGCAAGACCGCTGAAGCGCACGCGCTCGTCGAGTCCCGCCAGTCAGCCCGGGCCGTCATCCAGATCGGCCGGCAACCGTGAGCTGGCGCACCGGCCGCTGGCTATAGGTGCAGGGCATCGGGCAGGCGTCAGGGCCGCCGGCAGGACAGGCATCGCTCCCGGGCTGGACCGGTATCGTCGCGATGAACGACCTGGCCGCCGCCTTGCCCGCCTTCGCCCGGAACGCCGCAGAATAACCATTTTGCAGCAGTGCGGGTAGCTGGCAGCGGAGACGGCCGTGCGTTCATAACGGCGGTTCCCGCGTCAGAGTGAGCAGGCTGGGTGCGCCTGCGATCAGGTGGATTCCAGGTTCACTGGTGTTCCGCGCCGGCCAGGTGCAGCGCCAGGGCCTGCGCGGGACACGCGTGCCGTCCGGCGCCGAACGGCGCTGCGGCCAGGTCGACCAGGATCTCGTGCCCGTCCGGGGTGTCCCGGCGCGTCACCGGGACGGCGGGTTCGCCGTCTCCTGCCCGAAGCCGGGCGATCAGCGCCAGCGTGGCGGCGTGGGCCTGGATCAGCACGCATACCCGCGCGGCCGATTCCTCGGTACGGCCGCCGCACGCGGTTACCAGCCGGTCCGCCGCCGCGTCTGCCTCGGACGGCACTGGAACATGCGGCTGGTACGCCAGCGCCACCGCGGCCACATCTGGCTCCAGGCCGGCGGGCAGGCCCATCGCGTCAACCAACGTGGCGGTCGGCGAAGAAAGCAGCCGCGGACGGCCGATCCGCGCGATTATCCGCTCGGTAAGATCGCGCCGCCGTTTGTGCGCGGTGCCCTCGCAAAAGCGCGCCACACTGCACCGGACCCACCCGACCCCGGTTGGCGCCTTAGGAACAGCAGGCACTGTGAACGCTGGATCCAGGAGCACATCACGGGCAGCCATCTCCATGACGTCATCTTCGGTCCATATCACTTCGCCGGTCGTCGAATCATTGCGGGACATCCCGGCCAGGCCGGACCGCGGCACGGGTGCACGCAACCCGCCGGCTAGCAGAGCCGGTACCCCAGGCCCGCGGCGGACGGCCAGCATGCCGATCACCTCTCACTCACATCCTGCGCGATCCTCACGAGGCGCACGTAGTGCAACCTCGGGACATGCCCGCTCGCTAATCGGCAACGCGATATCGCCGACTCGGTGCGCAGGATAGGACGCCGCGCTGACCAGCGCCGGAACCGCGCCGTGTGAAATGCCTGGCCGGGCGCTGGCGCACTGATTACCATCAGCACGACGCCGCTTCTGGCCCTGCCAGGGATGTGGCACCCGAGAAGGAGAACCCGACGGAATGACCCCACCGGCCGCTCGCAGGCGGAGCCAGTTCATCGATGCGGTGATCGATGAGTACGCAGCAGCGCATTCCACCCCGCCCGACGCTCACCAGCTCCAATTGCAGCGCATCACGCGCGAGAAGACCGGCCGTGCTGCGGGCATGCAGATCGGCGATGATCAGGCGATGCTGATGGAGATGCTGGTCCGGGCCATGGGAGCCACGCGCGCGGTGGAGATCGGCACCTTCACCGGCTATTCGGCTCTGGCCGTGGCACGGGGAATGGGTCCCGGCGGGCGTCTGCTGTGCTGTGACGTCAGCCAGGAGTGGACCTCGATCGCCCGCGCGGCATGGCAGGATGCCGGGGTCGCCGACCGGATCGAGCTGCGGGTCGGTCCGGGCCTGGCAACGCTGCGCGCACTGCCACCCGGTGAGCAGTTCGACTTCGCGTTCATCGACGCCGACAAGACCGGCTATGCCCAGTACTACGAAGAGGTGCTGACCCGGCTGCGGCCCGGAGGGCTGATCCTGCTGGATAACACGCTCCAGGGCGGCCACGTCGTCGGTGATCTCGCAGGCGACCAGGACGTCGCCGCGATCCGTTCCGTCAACGACACGATCGCCGCCGATCCTCGCGTGAAGGTGGTTCTGATTCCCATCGGCGACGGCGTCAGTCTCGTACAGAAACTAGGTGACCGGCCGTGAACCCGCTGCCGGGACCCTCTTGACCGTCGCCCGCGCACTCAGGCCCGACCCAGAGAACCTGCAGCGCCCGCGTAGCGGGCCGTCCGCCGGTCACCCACGAAGAAAGCCGTACTGTCGCTGAACCATACAGATCAGCCCGTTCGGGGCGGCCTCAGCGCTATCCGCTACCGGCGGAGTCGTGCGGCACTGCCGCGGTTTCTCCCTTCGCGATCATGGGGCGCCGGCCGTCGCGCTGGGGGATCCAGGCGCGGGACGTGTGGTTTGTCATGGCCGGGCCGGGCGGATGTCACCGGGACTGGTGATGGCGGGCACGGGCGGGAGTCCCGGTTCGCCGCGATGCTGGACCTATGAGCCCGGGTTCATCCCGGGACGCGACGGAACGGAGTCTGCCATGAAGAACTCGCAACGCGCTGGATCTGCCGATGATCGTGCCGGTACTGCCCGGATGCGCCGCTGGTCCGAGGAGAAGCTCAGCGTGCGCCTGTTGCAGGTGGCGTTCGTTCTCGTCCTGACCGGGGCGCTGGTGTGGGACGGGTGGTTCGCGTCCGTCAGCCAGAATGTCATGTGGACCCCGGCGTTGGTGTCCATCGCCGTCGTCGGCGCAGTTGCCCCTGGGGCGCGGCGGTCTTGGATGTCACGATCTCGTTGACGGGATCTGCCGGCCTGCGGCCGGCCTGGCCGCGGCGAGCCCTCGCGATCGCGCGGGCGGGGGTCGCGGTGGTCGCGGTCGCTGCGTCCGGCGGTGGTTCCACCTGCCCGTCCGTACCCGCCGATCGCGGCGTTTCGGGAGCTGCGGGTGCTGGCGCTGCTGGCGCGGCCAGCAGCGCCAGCGTTTTCGCGGGCGAGAGCACGGATC
>JBAPYC010001148.1:0-2217 GCA_049284535.1 Streptosporangiaceae bacterium | reverse complement strand
CAGCAGGACGGCAATCCATGGCGCCACCGCGGCTATGAGGATGGCCACCACGATGCCGCCTGCCGCGGCCACCAGGTAGGCGGCGCCTGCGGTCCGGCCGGCCCGCTCCCGGCCGTCCGCGGTCCGGCTCGCGGCCAGGCCGGCCACGGCCGAGGTGGTCGCGGTGGTCAGGAAGATCGCCAGCCAGCCGGTCATGCTCAGGGCCGTGGCCGCGATGGCCAGGGAATCCAGCTGGACCCGGCCGAGATGCCCGACGATGGCGGTGTCGGCCAGGTTGTAGGCGGGTTCGGCGGCGATCGACCCCAGGGCGGGCAGGGCCAGCGCGGCGATGCGGCGGTCCAGGGCGCGATCGGGGGAATCCGGCGGCCGCATATCTCCAGTGTGCGGCCCGGATAAGCCGGGGCGCAAAGCCGCCGGCCCCCGTCGCGGCCGTTCTAGCCGCTCCGGATCTCAGCGGCTCCGGACCTCAGCGGCCCTGGATCTCAGCGGCCCCGGAACACGGGTGGCCGCTTTTCCAGGAAGGCGGCCACGCCCTCCTGGACGTCCTCGGTGTCGTTGATGATGTTGACCGCGAACTCGGCGTCCCCCAGGGACTGCTCGAAGGTCAGCTCCAGCGACCGGCGCATCATCCGCTTGGCCATCCGGACCGCCAGCGGGGCCCGGTCGGCTAGCTCGCCGGCCAGTTCCATCGTGCGCGCCCGGAGCTCGCTGTCCGGGACGACCTCGGTGACCAGGCCGAGCTGCAGGGCTGTGGGTGCGTCGTAGATCTCGCTGAACAGCGTCATCTTGGTCGCCGCGGCGATGCCCATGATCCGCGGGAACAGCCAGGCGCCGCCCTCGTCGGGCAGCAGGGCGGCCCGGCCGCTGGTGTCGCCCAGCCGAGCGCTCTGCGCGGCCACGCGGACGTCGCACAGCAGGGCCAGGGTCAGGCCGCCGGCCACCGCCGGGCCGTTGATCATCGCGATCAGCGGCTTGTCCATCTTGTACAGCGCCTGGGCCAGCACGTGCATGCGTTCCCGCATCACCACGCCGTGACCGAGCTGGCGCCGCGCCGCCTCCTCGACCTCGACCTGGCTGGCCACGTCGCCGCCCGCGCAGAAGGCGCGTCCGGCCCCGGTCAGCACCAGCACGCGGGCGTCCTCGTCCCGGGCGTAGCGGAGCAGGGCGTCGGTCAGCTCGTCGCACATCTGCGAGGTGTACGCGTTGAGCGCGCCTGGCCGGTCCAGCGTGACCTGGACGACACCGGGTGCGGCGTCCTGCGCCGGCCCGTACTGAATTTCCTGGTAGCCCATGATGTCCTCATCCTCGGCTGGTCCTGCTAGTCCCGCGGCGGGACGGCCGGCGCGACGATCGCGCCGCCGTCCACGACGAGCGTGTGCCCGGTGATCCAGGACGCCGCGTCGGAGGCCAGGAACAGCGCGGCGCTGGCGATGTCGGCGGTCTCCCCCAGGCGCCGCAGCGGGATCCGCCGGGACTGCTCGGTCTCCCGGCCCTCCCAGAGCTCGCGGGCCATGTCGGTCTTGATCAGCCCGGGCGCGATCGCGTTGACCCGCACCCCAGGGGCCATCTCGTAGGCCAGCTGGCGGGTCAGGTGGATCACCGCCGCCTTGGTCACGTTGTAGAAGCCGATGCCCGGCTCGGCCAGCATGCCGCCGACCGAGGTGATGTTGATGATCACGCCGCCGTGCTCGCGCATCGACGCGTGCCAGGCCTGCTGAGCCCAGGTGAGCGTGCCCAGCTGGTTGACCTCGATGGTCTTGGTCGCCCGGGGCAGGTCCAGCCCGGCCAGGTCGCCGAAGTACGGGTTGGTGGCGGCGTTGTTGACCAGGATGTCGACCGAGCCGAGCCGGCGCACGGTCTCCGCCACGCAAGCCTGCGCGTCCTCCGGCTTGCCGGCGTGCGCGACCTGCCACTCGATCCGGCCCGGCAGCCCGCGTCCGGCGGCGTCGGCCGCCACCCGCTGCAGCTGGTCCGCTTTCCGCGAGGAGATCATCACCTGGGCTCCGGCGGCGGCGAACGCCTCGGCGATGGCCCGGCCGATGCCCCGGGAAGCCCCGGTGACCAGGGCGTTCCGTCCGGCTAGCGTGTCCTTGGTCATGGCGGCGGTCAGCTCTCCCGGTATTTGGCCAGCTCGTGACGGGCCACCGTGCGCAGGTGCACCTCGTCGGGGCCGTCGGTGATGCGCAGGGCGCGGGCCGTGGTGTACATCCGGGCCAG
>JBAPYC010001147.1:0-3284 GCA_049284535.1 Streptosporangiaceae bacterium | reverse complement strand
GATCCCGGTCTACTACGGCCCGGACGGCGAGGTGATCTGCGTCGGCCCGGACGAGCAGCCGCCCGCGGGCTGGCGCCAGGACTCCGACGTGCTGGACACGTGGTTCTCCTCGGCCCTGTGGCCGTTCTCCACCCTGGGCTGGCCCGACGACACTGCGGACCTGCGGACCTTCTACCCGAACAGCGTGCTGGTGACCGGGTACGACATCTTGTTCTTCTGGGTCGCCCGGATGATGATGTTCGGCCTGTACGCCATGCGCGACCAGCCGCCGGAGCAAGCCGTGCCGTTCCGCATGGTGGCCCTGCACGGCCTGGTCCGGGACCAGTTCGGCAAGAAGATGTCCAAGTCGCGCGGCAACACCGTGGACCCGCTGGACTGGGTGGACCGGTTCGGCGCCGACGCGACGAGGTTCACCCTGGCCCGCGGGGCCAACCCCGGCGGCGACATCGCCATCAGCGAGGAGTGGGCGGCCGGGTCGCGCAACTTCTGCAACAAGCTGTGGAACGCCGTCCGGTTCGCCCTGCTCAACGGGGCGCACGTCCCGTCCGCGCCGCTGGACGCCAGCACGCTGGCGGTGCCGGACCGATGGATCCTGTCCCGGCTCGCGGCCGTGACCGACGAGGTCAACGAGCTGTTCGAGGCCTTCGAGTTCGGCAAGGTGTGCGACGCGCTCTACCACTTCGCCTGGGACGAGGTCTGCGACTGGTACCTGGAACTGGCCAAGGTGCCGCTGGCCTCCGGTGACCCCGAGGCGGCCGAGAGCACCCGCCAGGTCCTCGGGTACGTGCTCGACCAGCTGCTGCGGCTGCTGCACCCGGTCATGCCGTTCGTGACCGATGAGCTGTGGACCGCGCTGACCGGCGAGGAATCGGTCATGGTGGCGTCCTGGCCGGCCTTCTCGTTCGCCGACCCCGCGGCCGAGGCGGAGATTTCCTCGCTCATGCGGCTGGTGACCGAGGTGCGCCGGTTCCGGTCGGACCAGGGTCTGCGGCCCAGCCAGCGCGTGGCGGCCAGCCTGGCCGGCATCGACGGCACGCCGCTGGCCGGTCACCAGGAGCGGATCCGGTCGCTGCTGCGGCTCACCCCGGCCGCGGATGATTTCACCGCGTCGGCCGCGCTGGAGGTCGAGGGCATCACCGTCCAGCTCGACGTGGCCGGGGTCATCGACGTCGCGGCCGAGCGCCGCCGGATCGAGAAGGACCTCGCGGCCGCCCGGAACGAGGCTGAGCAGGCCACCCGCAAGCTGGGCAACGCCAGCTTCACCGCCAAGGCCCCGGTCGCGGTGGTGGACAAGACCCGGCAGCGGCTGGAGACGGCTCAGGCCGACATCGCCCGCCTCGAGCAGCGCCTCGCCTCGATCTGACGCCGCCCGCAACCGCACGTAGGCTGGCGGTATGGATATTGAAACGCGGATGCGCGAGGTAGAGCGGGAGATCTTCTCGCGCCGTCCTGAGCATTCCGTGGATCTCGCCCTGGACCGGATGAACGAGCTCGTCGCGCTGCTCGGCGACCCGCAGCGTGCCTGCCCGGTCATTCATGTGACCGGGACCAACGGCAAGACCTCGACGGCCCGGATGACCGACGCGCTGCTGCGCAGCCGGGGGCTACGGACGGGCCGGTTCACCAGCCCGCACCTGGTCTCCATCCGGGAGCGGATCGTGATCGACGGCGCCCCGGTCGATCCCGAGCGGTTCGTCGCGACCTACGAGGAGATCCTCCCGTACGTCCAGATGGTGGACGAACGGCATCCCGTGCCGATGTCCTTCTTCGAGGTACTGACTGGCATGGCCTTCGCGATCTTCGCTGACACCCCGGTCGACGTGGCCGTCCTCGAGGTCGGCGTGGGCGGCAGGCTCGACTGCACCAACGTGGCCGACGGCGCCGTCGCCGTGGTCACTCCCATCTCGCTCGACCACACCCGGCTGCTCGGCAACACAATCGAGGAGATCGCGGCCGAGAAGGCCGGCATCATCAAGCCGGGCGCGGTGGCGGTGCTGGCCCAGCAGCCGCTGCCCGCGGCCGAGGTGCTGCTCCGGTACGCGGTCGAGGTAGGCGCGACCGTGGCCCGCGAGGGCGTGGAGTTCGGCGTGCTGAGCCGCGAGCAGGCCGTGGGCGGCCAGCAGCTCGTCCTGCGCGGGCTGCGCGGCACTTACGAGGATATCTACCTGCCGCTGTTCGGCGAGTACCAGGCGGGCAACGCGGCCTGCGCGCTGGCGGCCGTCGAAGCGTTCGCCGGGGTGTCTGGCGGCGAGGACGCCGACGGGCCGGCCAGGATTGACCCGGACCTGGTGCGGGAGGCGTTCTCGAAGGTCAGCTCGCCGGGCCGGCTCGAGATCATCCGGCGCAGCCCGACCATCCTCATCGACGCCGCGCACAACCCGGCGGGCATGGCCGCGACCGTGGCCGCGATCGAGGAGACGTTCACCTTCACCCATCTGACCGGCGTCTTCGCCGCCAGCGGGGATAAGGACGTGCCCGGCATGCTGGCCGAGCTCGAGCCGCTGCTGGATGACATCGTGGTCACCCGGAACTCCTCCGACCGCTCCCTGGATACCATCGAGGTGGCCGAACTAGCCACCGAGATCTTCGGTGAGGACCGGGTGCGCTCCGCCGACCGGCTCGATGACGCTATCGAGACCGCCGTGGCCCTGGCCGATGAGACCATGGCCACCGATGGTGTCCCCGGCACCGGCGCGGTCCTCATCACCGGCTCGGTCATTACCGCGGGCGACGCCCGGCGCCTGCTCGGGCCCGCGGGCGGCGAGCTTCCAGCCGAGGCGCCGGCCAGCCAGCCGTCCCGCCACTCCTTCACCGCGGCGGAGCTGTCGTGAGCACGTCCCGGCTGCCGTGGGGCATCCCCGCGGAGGGCAAGGGTATCCGCCAGCTCTGCGGCGCCACCCTGGTCATGGAGGCGATCGTCGTCGCCCTGGCCATCCCGGTCGCCATCGTCCTGGAGCACGCGAACCACGCCCTGGCCGGCGGTGTCGGCGGCGGCCTGGCCGTAGCGGCCGTCGTGATCGGCGGCGTGGTCGGCCGTCCCCACATGGCCTGGGCCATCTATGCCGGCACCATCCTGCAGGTCCTGGTGATCGCGTTTGGCGTCGTGGTCACGGCCATGTACGCCCTGGGCATCATCTTCGCCGCCCTGTGGGTCACCGCCCTCTGGCTAGCCCGCAAGCATTACGTCCCCCCGCCCCAGCCCGCCGCCACCCCCCACCAAGACGCCCCCGCCCGCTAGCTCTACCATCCCGCTAGCCTCTTGCGCCTCATCAGCAGGCCTCCCT
>JBAPYC010001146.1:0-3364 GCA_049284535.1 Streptosporangiaceae bacterium | reverse complement strand
GTTCCCGCCCGACCTGGCCACGGCGGCCGGGCGGCTGCCGGCCGAGGTCGAGGAAGGCCTGTGGGACGGTGTGGCCCGCGGGCTGATCACGGCCGACGGCTTCCGCGCGATCCGGTCGCTGTTCGGCCACCGGGCCATGGCTAACGCGCCGGGACGGCACCGGCTCCGCCGCGGCAGCCAGCTCACCGCCCGGACGGCCGGGCGATGGTCGCTGCTGCCGCAGGCCCCGGACTGCGACCCGGACGAGCTGGCCGAGGCCGTGGCCGAGCAGCTGGCCGTGCGCTGGGGCGTGGTGTTCCGGGATCTGGCGGTCCGGGAGAACCTGGCCGTGCCCTGGCCCGAGGTGCTGTGGGCGCTGCGGCGCATGGAAGCCCGCGGCACCGTCAGCGGCGGCCGGTTCGTGAGCGGGTTCAGCGGCGAGCAGTTCGCCCACCCCGACGCGGTCGCCCTGCTGCGCGAGATCAGGAAGCGGCCCAGGGACGGGGAGACCGTCGAGCTGTCCGCGGTCGACCCGCTGAACCTGACGGGCATCGTGCTGCCGGGACCGCGCATCCCGGCGGTGGCGACGAACACGGTCCGCTACACCGACGGCCTGCTGAACCCGGCCGCACCGGGACGCCCGGTGCTGACCGCCTAAGCAAGAACGGGCCGCCGGAGCACATCGCCGGCTGAACGGGAGCGGGCCGCCGGAGCAAAGGGCCGCCGGAGCGAAAACGGATCGCCCGGCCACGCCGCCCAGCGCTACATTCGCCGGGTGGATGGAAAGCGGCACCACCTCATCAGCGCGGACGGCACCGCGATCGGCCTGCTGACCGCCGGGACAGGCCCGGACCTGCTGCTGGTGCATGGCGGGATGGGCTGCATCGCGAGCTGGGCGCCGCTGTGGGACCGGCTGGCCCGCCGGTGCCGGGTCACGGCCATGGACCGGCGCGGGCGGGGTAGCAGCGGCGACACCCAGCCGTATGACTACACGCGCGAATTCGCCGACGTCGCGGCCGTGGCCGCAAGCCTGGCCGGCGGCGATGGCAGCGGCAGCGGCCACCGCGACGGCAGTGACGGCCGGGTGGACGTTTTCGGCCACAGCATCGGGGCGACGTTCGCCCTGGGCGCTGCGGCCAGCGGGGCGCCCATCAGGCGGCTGGCGCTGTACGAGCCGCCCGGCTCCCCGGCCGCGCCGACGCCCTGGCGGGAACGGGTCATCGCCCTGATCGCCGCCGGCAAGCCGGGCCCAGCCATGATCAGCTTCCTGACCGAGGTCGTGGGGCTATCGGATACCCAGATCAGCGAGTTGCGTAATGCGCCACGCGACTACGACGTGCTGCCCATCGTGGCCGCGACCATGCCGCGCGAGGCGCGGGCGCTGGCGGAGATTGACCTGGCCGCGCTGGCCGCCGGGGTTCGCATCCCGGTTCTGCTGCTGCTCGGCTCGGCCAGCCCGGCCTGGGCCCGGGACCTCACCGGATCCCTGGCCGCCACGCTGCCGCAGAGCACCCTGGTCCCGTTGCCCGGCTGCGGGCACGAGGGCATCGACGCGGCCCCGGATCTGGTCGACCGGGCGCTGGCCGGGTTCTTCGCCGGATAAGGAAACCGGATAGGAGAAACGGCTCAGGACAGCAAAATCCGCCGGGCCGTGATGGCCCGGCGGATCAGGGGGAAGCGGTTACTTGGCCGCCTCGGCCCGGTGCGGGAGCTTCCAGCCCGGCCGGACGAAGTGGCAGGTGTAACCGTTCGGGTAGTTCTGCAGGTAGTCCTGGTGCTCAGGCTCGGCCTCCCAGAACGGCCCGGCCGGCGTCACCTCGGTGACCACCTTGCCCGGCCACAGGCCGGAGGCGTCCACGTCGGCGATGGTGTCCTCGGCGACGCGCTTCTGCTCGTCGCTGGTGTAGAAGATCGCTGACCGGTAGCTGGACCCGATGTCGTTGCCCTGGCGGTTCTTGGTGCTCGGGTCGTGAATCTGGAAGAAGAACTCCAGCAGGTCCCGGTAGGAGATCTTCTCCGGGTCGAAGATGATCTCCAGCGCCTCGGCGTGGCCCGCGTGGTTCCGGTACGTGGCGTTGGGTACGTCACCGCCGGTGTAGCCGACCCGGGTCGAGATGACGCCGGGGAGCTTGCGGACGAGCTCCTGCACGCCCCAGAAGCAGCCGCCGGCCAGGATGGCCTTCTCGGTCTGGTTGCTCATGATGCGCTCCCGGTGTCGCCGTTGTCCTCGAAAAGCTTGCGGAAGTCGCCGTACCCCTCGCGCTCGAGGTCATCGAGCGGGATGAAGCGCAGCGCGGCCGAGTTGATGCAGTACCGCAGGCCGCCCGCCTCCTGGGGCCCGTCAGGGAACACGTGGCCCAGGTGGCTGTCGCCGTGGGTCGAGCGGACCTCGGTCCGCGTCATGCCCCAGCCGCGGTCGGTGTGCTCGACCACGTTGGCCGGATCGATCGGGGCCGTGAAGCTCGGCCAGCCCGAGCCGCTGTCGTACTTGTGGACCGATGAAAACAGGGGCTCACCGGAAACGACATCGACGTAGATGCCGTCTTCCTTGTTGTTCCAGAACTCGTTCCTGAAGGCCGGCTCGGTCGCGGCTTCCTGGGTAACCTGGTACTGGTCCGGGGTAAGCCGGGCAACCGCCTCGGGGTCCTTGCGGTAGGTGTCCGACACGTAATCTCCATTTCACCGATGGGCGCGACCCGCTGGTTGCGGGCGCGTGGGTGCTATTCATAGAACCGAATCCGGGCCCCAGGTATTTCTCCCGGCCGGGCGGGTATGGACGCCGCGTGACCGTCCTGGCCGACGATGGCTGCCAGCTGTGGACGGCCGACGCCGGGGACGGCCTGCCGCTCGTCATGTGCCACGGCGGTCCCGGTTTGTGGGATATGACCGGCTCCCTCGTCGCCGCGCTCACCCCGCCGTTGCGGGTTATCCGCTGGGATCAGCGTGGATGTGGCCGTTCGGCTAAAAAAGGGCCGTACTCCGTGGCCCGGTCGGTGGCCGACCTGGACGCGGTCCGGGCGGCCCTGGGCCTGGACCAGATGGCCGTGTTCGGGCATTCCTGGGGGGCGACCCTGGCCCTGCTGTACGCACTGCGGCACCCAGGCCGGGTCAGCCACCTGATCTACGTATCCGGGACCGGGATCGGCTGGGACTGGCTCGAGCCGTTCGCTGCGAACATCCGGGCCCGGCTGGCTCTGCACGCCCAGCGCATCGAGGCGCTGGAGGCCGCGGCCCCAGAGCCGAAACGGGACCGCGAGCTGGCCATCCTGCAGTGGTCGGCCGAGTTCACCGGCCCGGACGCGCTGTCGCTCGCCCGGGGGATGGCCACCCCGTGGTTCGGCATCAACCACGAGGTCTACCGTGACCTGTGGGCCGAACTCAAGCG
>JBAPYC010001145.1:0-2497 GCA_049284535.1 Streptosporangiaceae bacterium | reverse complement strand
AAATTCCCCAGGGCTGCGCTCACGTAATTCCCCAGGGCCTGGCGCTTGTGTCTGTTTTACCTGATGTCCTCCTTCCTGGTGGGGATGACGTGTCCGGGTCTTTTGTTGGGCCGGTAGCTGGGGCCGTTCATGAAGACCTGGTGGCTGGTGTTGATGAGCCGGTCGAGCAGGGATTCGGCGACGACCGGGTTGGGGAACAGCGGGTACCAGTCGGCGGGTGCCCGGTTGGACGTCAGGATGAGCGAGCGGCCGGCCCGTTCGGTGATCAGCTCATACAGGTCGTCGGCCTGGGCGGCGGTGAGCTCGCGCATGCCGAAGTCGTCGAGGATGAGCACGGCGGGGCGGGTGAGCTCGCGGAGCCGTTTGTCCCAGGTGAGGTCGGCGCGGCCGCCGGCCAGGTGGGCCAGCACGCGGCTGGTCTTGAGGAACCGGGTCTCGGCGCCGGAGCGGATGGCCAGGTGACCGAGAGCCTGAGCGATGTGGGTCTTGCCGGTGCCGACCGGGCCGTAGAGGATGACTGATTCGCCGGCGTGCAGCCAGCGCAGCGCGGCCAGGTCGCGGATCTGGGCGGCGGGCAGTTTCGGGGATGCGGCGAAGTCGAAGCCCTCCAGTGTTGCCTGTTCTTCGAACCGGGCCCGGCGGATTCGCTTGGCCAGGGACACGCTGTCGCGGCGGGAGATCTCGTCCTCGCACAGGACCTGGAGGAAGTCCAGGTGCCCGAGGTCTCCGGCAGCGGCCTGGGCCAGGCGGGCGTCGAGGGTCTGCAGCATGCCGGACAGTTTCAGCTGTCGCAGCACCTGGCTGAGGGCGGTGCGGTCGGTGACCGCGACGGGGCGGGTCATGGCGAGGTCTCGATCGCCGCGGGGATGTCGAGCTCGTCGCTGGTGATCGTGCCGGGCATGGCCACGACGTTGGCGAACGAGGCAGGGCCGTGCAGGAACGCCCCGGCGCCGCCATCGCCGGCCGGGGGCGGGGGGTTATCGCGTTCGGTGCCGGCGGCCAGGATGCCCTTGACCGTCCGGTAGGACGGGTCCCCGGCGGCGATCGCCTTCCCGCATGCGGCTTCCAGCCGGGACGGGTCATGCCGGTCGGCAAGCCCGATCACGCCCTGCGCCGACCGGAGCCGGTAGAGGGCATTGTCTGCGAGCAGTTCGCCGATGAGGTGCTCGCAGGCCGGGCCGATCGCGGCGGCCTGCCTGCGGCACCAGGCCGGGGTCCGCATGTGGAAGGCGATCTTCTCCGGCGGGTAGTCGCCGAAGTCGGTCTGCTTGCCCCACGCCTTGCGGGGATGGGTCTTGACCAGGTCCCCGCCGATGAAGAACTGCACCATCGTGTCTGTCACGCGCACGTCGGCGGTCTTGCCGATGTGCCGCCACGGCACCGAATACAGCACCTTACCGACCCGGGCGTGGATGTCCGGGCCGATCTTCGCCTTCGCCCACGTGGCCAGCACGAACGGGCCGGCCGGCAGCGGCCGCAGCGCATCCTTCTCGGCCGCGCCGAACACCGCGGCCGGGGCGGCGCCGTCCAGCGGACGGCACTGCCGCATCCCGGCGACCTCAGTGCACCAGCGGACCGCCTCGGCCTGCATCTGCGGCAGCGAGGCGAACTCCCGTCCTCGCCAGAACGAGTCGCGGACATACGGCATCGGCCGTTCCACCCGCGGCTTGTCCGTCGGCCGGAACGCCCGCGCCGGATCGGGCAGGAACCCGTAGTGCGCGGCCAGCTCGGCATAGGACCGGTTGATTTTCGGGTCATACAGGTCCGGCCGGTCCACCCCGGTCTTCAGGTTGTCCGGGACCAGCCGGGCCGGGACCCCGCCGAAGAACTCGAAGGCCATGACATGGCACAGGCTCCAGGCCTCCTGGTCCAGCCGGATCACCGGCCGCACGAACAGGTGCCGCGAGCAGGCCAGCACCATCACGAACGCCCACACCGTGACCGGCTTCCCGGCCGCCGGGTCCAGCCAGCGGCCCAGCCGCCCGTAGTCGATCTGCGCTTCGGCTCCCGGCTCGGCCGGCCACGGACGCAGCACCTTCACCTGGGACCGCCGCGTCTCCTCTGGCACGTTCGCCGCCACATACCGGCGGAAGCTGGCGATGCTCACCGCCAGCCCGTGCTCATCTCGCAGCCGCTGATGGACCGTGGTCACCGTGACCCCGGCCTTCAGCTGCGCGCGGATGTAGTCGTGATGCGGCTCGATCGCCGGCCAGGTCACCTGCCGCAGCCGGGTATCTGCGAGCTCGGGGAACCACTGGCGGACCAGCTCCGCCCACGGTCACGCGGATGGCCTGCGATCATGGCCGTAACTGCCTTCGCGGCGGACGACGACCGGGAGAAGCTGTCAGGGCGGCGCTGAACCGGCCTTCCGCTTTTCCGTTCGCCTTGACCAGTCCTTATGGGATTTGGGTGGCGACATCGATCGGCGCATACGGGTAGGTCCGCTGGATCAGGGCGTTCAGGCGGTCGTGATCCGGCGCGAGCAGTGCCTTGACGC